>DATHKK010000333.1:0-14382 GCA_035489355.1 Candidatus Limnocylindria bacterium | reverse complement strand
GTGCGTCGTGGAGACCGGCATGCCGAGGCTGCCCGTTACGGCCAGGACTGTCGCCGCTGTGGTTTCCGCGGCGAAGCCATGCACTGGTTGCAGCTTCACCATTTTGTTTCCCAGAGTTTTGATGATGCGCCAGCCGCCGGCGGCCGTTCCCGCCGCCATGGTCATGGCGCAGAGGAGAACGACCCAGTCAGGAATTCCCTGGCTCTTGATGTCCACGGGATCGGGCATGTATCCGAATTGCAGAAAATTGGGGAGCCAGCTCACGAAGCGGTCGCCCATGGTCAACGCGTGCGGACTGGAACCTTCTTTGGTGATCATGAATTTGGCCCACGACGGTGCATGATCGAAGAGTCCTTTCGACGTGGCGGTCACCAGAGCGAGAGTGATGATGCCCATGCACTTCGTGGCGTCATTCATGCCGTGGCTGAACCCCATGTAGGCGGAACTGCCCAGTTGAAGTTTGCCAAACGTCCGGCTGACCGTGAGCGGACGCCAGTTGCGGAGCAGAAAATAAAGCGCGCTCATGAAAATAAGCCCTCCGACCAAACCAATGATCGGAGAAGTGATCATCGGGATCACGACCTTGTGGAACACGCCGCTCTTTTCACCTTTGGGAATGAGGCGCGTTTCGACTGCTCTCATGCGGCCGGAGAACACAACCACTTGGACTTCATTCGTGCCGGCCGTGACGGTGTAGGTACCGTTGGTTTTCAGGCTGTCTCCTACAGCGGCCGCTACTTCGGCGGATGGTGGAACGAGGACCTTTACCTTTTTGTCTTTGATCTCCTCCCATTTCACGGCGCTCCAGACGGAAGCGGCTTTGCCGTTTTTATCTACCAAGGGCTTGTCGGCGTTCATCAATATGGCCGCTGCCATCGCGGCGCCCAGGAGACAACCGACGAGGGCATGGCTGGAACTGCTGGGTAAACCGTAGTACCAGGTGAGCAGGTTCCAACCAATGGCCGCGATCAGCCCGCAGACCAGGATTTCCTGCGTGACAAATTTGGAATCCACCAGCCCGCTGGAAATCGTCTTGGCCACGGCCAGTCCGAAGAACGCGCCCACGAGGTTCGTGACCGCCGCCAGCATGATCGCTTCGCGCGGGGTCAGCACTTTCGTGCCGACGACAGTGGCGATGGCATTGGCCGTGTCATGAAAGCCGTTGGTGTACGTAAACACCAGGGCCACGAGGATAACCAGGAGCGCGATTTCCATGGTTTATCTCAGGAGTGTTTGAGCACAACGTTGGAAATGACGTTGCCGGCGTCGCGGCAGCGGTCGAACACTTTCTCGAGCAATTCGTAAAGGTCTTTGAGCGCCATGGCGGTCAGCGGTTCGTGTTTGCCGCTGTAAAGCTCGCGGAACTCTTCGAGCATCAGCTTGTCGGCGTCGCCTTCCAACCGTTGCAGCTTCGTATTCTGCTGGGAGATGGAGCCGAGATCGTTCTTCTTCAGTTCCTTGAGCATGCTCACGACGATCTTGATCGCTTCCTCCATCATGAGCATCTGCTTGTCGAACTTCACCCCGCGCAAACGCGGCGCGCAGAGGATGTAACGCTCGGCGAACTTCTCGATGGTCTTGGGGACCTTGTAGAGCACGTTCGAGAGCGCCTCGATGTCTTCGCGCTCCAGGGAGGTCACGAAAGTTTTCACCAACAGTTCGCTGATCTGATTGGTGATTTCCTTGTCCTTCCGGCGGGACGCGACGAATTCGTCCAGAGTCGGGGTGACCGAAGGGTTGGTGAGAATGCGATTCAAAGCGGTGACGCTATGCAGGCCTTCCTCCGCGCTGGCCTGAAGCAGGTCAAAAAATTGATCATCTTTGCCCAAAAACTTTTGCAGTGAAAACATGGGTGATAGTTGTTACAGAACGGTGACAAAACGCACGCAGAATCTTGTGGAACGGAGTCTTCGGAGCCCGCTGATCGCGAGAAACAGGGCGAATTTGGCTTCCTTTGGGAAGCGTGCAACTCGCTGGATTGAATCCGGGTTGGCCGAAAAGTGTGAAGGTTCTGCGCACCTCTGGATCTGTCCTTGGGACGAAGCCCGGAAGCCGGCGCTCCCCGTGCTGGCCAGCCAATTTTCTCTCGGGAGAAGTCGCTGGATCGTGATTTCAGCGACATTCCTTTGTCACACAAATCTGCGAAGTTGTTTGTGAATGATTGAAACGGCAACATTGGAAATGCCAACGACGACGGCCTCGGGAATCGGGCTTTCGATCCCGCACGATTTGAGCGTCTGGGTGCCCATCTCGCAATTGAGCGAGTGGATTCGCGCGGACATCGCTACAGTGGACTGGACCAATCCCGATCTACTGGAGCAATTGCGCCGACAGCCGGAGTTCGAGCCCAAGGCGTTGCTCAACACCATGACGCTGGCTTATGCGACCTCTATTTTCGGCGCGGAGGAAATTGCCCGGCACTGCTCGGAGGATCCCGCCTTCCGCAGTGTGCGGCCAAAACTTCCGCCCATTCCGGCCGAGCTTAAAAAATTTCGCCAGGAGAATCGCGGCGTCTTCAAATGGTCGCTGGCGAATGTCATCACGCGCGCGCTGAAATCGCAATTCGAGGAGGGGGATCGGATTCAAGAACTTCCATCCGGCCTGCGCCGCCACGTGGTGGAGAATGCGACGGAGCGGCTCGACATCGCTCGACATCTGGATCGCGGAGCCGATGTTTTCTAAGGGGCCGAAGAGCCGTCCGAGCTTCGTTCACGTTGCACAATCGTAACCTTCACGCCCTTTGGGCGTAACACCGATGTCATATCAGTGCTCTCGTTGAAAGCCACGACCCATTACGAAGAGCATCTGAATCGCGACGTCGATCTGATCCGCAGCAAGATTCTGGCAATGGCCCAACTGGCGGATCGTGCGTTGCGCGACAGCTTGCAAGCGCTGGTGGAAAAGAATCTCACGCTCGCCTACTCCGTCATCCTTCGCGACCAATACATCGACGAGTTGGAGAAGGAGATCGATCGCCTTTGCCTGGAATTTCTCGTACGCCAGCAACCCGCGGCGGTGCATCTGCGCTTTGCTTACGCCACCATCAAGATCAATCTCGAGCTGGAGCGCATCGGCGATTACGCGGAAAGCATCGCACGACAAGTGCTCAAGGTCAGCGCTCTGCACGACAAGCTGCCGCTGAAGGATTTTAGCGCGCTGGCCAATGTTTCCATCCCCATGCTGCGCAATGCCACCAAGGCGTTTATCGAACAGGACGCGAAGCTGGCGCGGGAAGCGATGGAAGACGAGGACAAGGCCGACGTTTTGCGCGGGAATCTCGATGCGGAACTGTTGCAACTCTTCCAGTCCGGCGCGATTCCCCTGACAGCTTTGAATCCCTTGCAGACCATTGCGCGCCGTTTCGAGCGCGTGGCTGATCAGGCGAAGAACATTTGCGAAGAGACGCTCTACATGTGTACGGGCGAATACGTGAAGCACCGGGGCGCGGAGGTCCTGCGCATTCTCTTCGTGGACGAGAACAATTCTTGCCGCAGCCAGATGGCGGAAGGCATCGCCAACACCATCAAGGAAAATGGATTTGTTTTCAGCAGCGCGGGATTGGAAGCGCGGGCGATTGACTGGCGAACCGTTGAGTTTCTGCAAGAAAAGGGCATCGACATTTCGCAGCAAAAGCCCAAGTCAGTCAGCCAAATCCCGCACATCGATCATTACCACGTGATCATCGCGCTCGCGAAGAACGCGAAAAAGGTTTTCCCGCCGCCGCCGACCAAGACGGTGGGATTGGACTGGACCGTCGAGGACCCGTCCACGCGCCCCGGCTCATTGGCCGACGTGCGCGATGCCTACGAACAGACGTTTCAATACATCAACACGCACGTGAAGGAACTCGTGCAAGCACTGGTCGAGGACAGCCAATAAGGAAAAATCATGAAAACAAAAATCATTATATCGACGCTGGCGCTGGCGGCCGCAGCGCTGGTTCTCAGTGGCTGCGGAAAAAAAGGCGAGAACGCAGGCGGCGAAGAAGGCAAATCCGGCAAAACGACCTCGATTCAAAATATCGGCTCCGACACCATGGTCAACCTCGCCCAAGCCTGGGCGGAAGCGTATCACGCGGTCGATCCCAGCGTTTCCGTGGAAGTCTCGGGAGGCGGTTCCGGCGTCGGCGTCTCGGCGCTGATCAACGGCACTTGCGACATCGCCAACAGCTCCCGCAAGCTGGAAAAAGAGGAAGAGGAGAAGGCCACGGCCAAGTATGGCGGCAAGCATCCCGAGGAATTCCTCGTCGGCTACGACGCACTCGCCATTTATGTTCACCCTTCCTGCCCGCTCAATGAAATCTCCGTTGAGCAACTAAGCGAACTCTTCAAAGAGGGCGGCAAAATCAACAAGTGGAGCGAACTCGGCGTGACTGTACCTGGTGGGCAGGATGAAATCGTCCGCGTCAGCCGCCAGAACAATTCCGGCACCTACCACTACTTCCGCGAGCACGTCGTCGGAAAGAAGAACGACTTCAAGAAAGGGTCGCGCGACATGTCCGGATCGAAGGACGTGGTGGAACTGGTCGCCAACACCCCCAGTGCGCTCGGCTACAGCGGCCTCGGCTATAAGACCGACAAGGTGAAGATCGTGAATGTTTCCAAGAAGACCGGCGAGAAGGCCGTGGTGCCAAGCATCCCGACCACGCTGGACGGCACGTACCCCATCGCCCGCCCGATGTTCATGTACACGCCGCCCGGTTCATCGGACCAGGTGAAGAAATATCTGCACTGGGTCCGCACTCCGCCCGGACAGAAGATCGTTGTGGAATCCGGTTACGTTCCGTTGCCGGAAAAGGATCAACTCAAGTAAGCCCGTCGCGACGAACACGAATTGAAGTAACGGCGCGGCGGTACCCCATCTCATCCCGCCGCGCCGATCTTAACTCGCACATCGACTGATGCAATCCGCTCCCGCAACCACCACCCCCGCCAGACCCGCGATTAAGCGCAAGTCGCGCTCGCTGGTGGGCGAGAAGATCATCGAGGCCTTCATCCGCCTGTGCGGCATCAGTGCGATTGTCTTCGTGTTCGGAATCTTCTTCTTCGTATTCCGCGAGGCGCTGCCCGTTCCCGGGAAGATCACGCTGAGCAATTTCCTGTTCAACACGGACTGGTACCCAACCTCGATGAGCAATGTGCGCTTCGGTGTCGGCGCACTGGTGTTCGGAACTTTAAGCGTGACCATCGCGGCCATGTTGATCGCCGTGCCGTTCGGTTTGGGAGCCGCCGTGTTCGTCTCCGAGTTCTGCAAAGGCAAGGCGAAGGAGACTCTCAAGGTTGTCATCGAACTCCTGGCTGCCATTCCCAGTGTCGTGTGGGGCTTCATCGGCCTGACGATAATGAACAAATTCATCATCTGGGCTTTCGATGTTCCCGTCGGGCTGAATGTGCTCAACGCCGCGCTCCTGCTGGCGTTGATGAGCATCCCCATCATGGTCAGCATCGGCGAGGACGCCCTCAAGGCCGTGCCGGACAGCTACCGGGAAGCGGCCTTTGCCCTCGGCGCCACGCGCTGGCAGACCGTGTATAAGGTGCTCATCCCCGCGGCGAAAAATGGATTGCTCGCCGCCGTGCTGCTCGGGGTGGGCCGCGCCATCGGCGAAACGATGGCCGTGCTGATGGCCACCGGCCACTCCATCAACAATCCGTTCGTCAAGGACGGGACCTTCAACTTCGGCTTCATGTTCGAGAGCGTGCGCACCCTGACCGCCACCATCGCCGCCGAACTCGGTGAAGCCAGCGAACACAGTGATCATTACCGTGTGTTGTTCCTGATCGGTATTGTGCTCTTCACCCTCACTTTCATCGTCAACGTCACTGCTGACCTCGTCGTGCGCGGCATCAAAAAGAAATGAGCGCTCCCGCATCTCAACCACTGCGGTCGAATCCGTTCGCGGAAACGGACAACATCCGCCGCAAGCGCCTCCATGAGCGCGTCGCGCAGACCATCTTCGCGCTCATGGTCGTGTGTATCCTCATTCCCCTCGCGCTCATCCTCGGCTACCTCGTTACCAAGGGCGCCCCACTGATGTCCTGGGATTTCCTCACCACCAATCCGATCAGCGGCATGAGGAAGGGCGGCATCTGGAGCGCGCTGTTGGGCACGCTCTGGCTCGTCGGCGTCTCCCTCGCCCTCGCCGCGCCCATTGGCATCTTTGCGGCGGTCTACATCAACGAGTATGCGCGCGACAACTGGTTGACCCGCATCGTGAATCTCGCGGTCGTAAATCTCGCGGGCGTGCCCTCCATCGTTCATGCGCTGTTTGGGCTGGGGGCCTTCGTCCTGGCGGCAGGTATCGGGCGCTCCATCCTTGCCGCATCGCTGACGCTGGCGGTCATGACCTTGCCCGTCATTATTGCCTCGACCAAAGAATCGCTCGCTAGCGTGCCGATGCAGTTTCGTGAGGCCTGTTGGAATGTCGGCGCGACCCGCTGGCAGACGATTTGGCGTGTGGTGCTACCCAACTCGATCAGCGGCATTCTCACTGGCGTCATCCTGCAAGTCAGTCGCGCCGCGGGCGAAACGGCGCCCATCATGTTCACCGGGGCCGTTTTCTATCGCCGCATCGCGGAGGGCGATTTGTTCGCCTACAACATCATGGACCAGTGCATGGCGTTGTCGATGCACCTGTTCACAGTCTCCACGCAGGTCACCGGCGCGCCCGAAGCGCTGCCCTATGCCGTCGCCCTCGCGTTGCTGGGCTGCGTGCTGTTCGTCAATGCCACGGCCATTGCGTTCCGCGCCTGGCTCCGCTCACGGAAGAAGTGGTAATCACATGAGCAGCAACAACGGCCATAAGATCGAAGTCGAAAACCTCCGCACCTTTTACGGGAAGAAGGAGGTTCATCATGGCATCTCGTTTCACATCGAGCCGAATGAAATCTTTGCCATCATTGGGCCGGCGCAGTCCGGCAAGACGACCCTGCTGCGCGCCATCAACCGCACGCTGGAATTGACACCCGGCAGCAAGATGACCGGCACGATCAAGGTGGACGGCGAGGACGTGAAAAAGCTCCGCGATGTTTACGGCCTGCGCCGCAGAATCGGCATGGTCGCGCCATTGCCCGTGGGCCTGCCGCTGACGATTTACGAGAATGTGGCCTTTGCCCCGCGTTCCTCCGGCATCAACGATAAGAAATTCCTCGATGCCCACGTGGAGAAGTGCCTGCGCCAGTCCGCTCTCTGGGACGAGGTGAAGGATCGTCTCGATTCTCTCGGCACCAAACTTTCCGGCGGCCAGCAACAACGGCTCACGATTGCCCGCGCGCTTTCGCACGAGCCGGAGATTTTATGCCTCGATGAATTCAGCATCGCCATCGATCCGGTGACCACGATGCGCATCGAGGACGTGCTCAAAGAACTCAAGAAGGAGATGACGATTATTCTCGTGACGAACCTCGTGCAGCAGGCGCGCCGTCTCGCCGCGCGGACGATGTTCTTGTGGAACGGCGACATCATCGAACTCGACACGAACGAAGTCATGTTCAGCGAAGAAACCAAAGACAAACGGACCCGCGATTACGTGAACGGAATTTTCGGATGAATGCTGCTGCGACAAACACCGCAACCCCTGCGTCCGTGGCTGACGTAGATCGGCAGTACGCGATCATGACGCGCGACCTCTGCCTCTGGTACGCCAAGTTTCAGGCGCTTATGAACGTGAGCACGGACATCAAGCGCGGCATCATTACGTCGCTGATTGGACCGAGCGGTTGCGGCAAGACCACGCTGCTGCGCTGTTTCAATCGGGTGAACGAGCGCTATGGCTACGTGACAACAAAAGGTTTGATCCAGCTTCACGGCAAAAACATTTACGATGAAGACGTGTCGCTGATTGAGTTGCGCAAATCCGTGGGCATGGTGTTCCAGCGTCCAAATCCGCTGCCCATTTCCGTTTACGAAAACGTCGTGTTCGGCTTGCGCATTCACAATCCGTCGAGTGTGTTGAGCAGATCCACACTGGACGACGACGTGGAAAAGGCGCTGACGGAAACCGGTTTGTGGAAGGACTTGAAGGATCGCCTTGATCAAAGAGCCATCACGCTGCAACTCGAGCAGCAGCAAAAGCTGTGTATCGCGCGACTCCTGCCCTTGAAGCCCGAGATCATTTTGATGGACGAGCCTTGCTCGGCGCTGGACGTGGAGGGCACGCGGGCGATCGAAGAACTGATGTTCGAGCTGAAGGGTCGCTACACCATCGTCATCGTCACGCACAACATGGCGCAGGCACGGCGCGCGAGTGACGAGTGCATTTTCATGCTCATGGGCGAACTGATCGAGCATGGGCTGACGACCGATTTGTTCTTGAACCCCAAAAACCCAAAAACAGCGGAATACATCGAAGGCCGGTATGGATAAGCTTTTGGCCATGGTGCCGTTGTTCGTTAGTTGAGAGTTGGAAAAAATATGAAGCCCAAAATTCTGGTCGTCGATGATGAGCCGGATGCGCTCGAGTTGATTCAATACAATCTCAAGGCGGCCGGTTACGACGTCGTGACCGCGGCGGACGGCGAAGAGGCGATCAAGAAGGCGCGCGCCTCGCATCCGTCGCTCGTGATCCTGGACGTGATGCTTCCCGAAGTGGACGGACTCGAAGTGTGCAAGACCTTGCGCCGCGAACCGGTGACGGCGGCGATTCCCATCATCATGCTCACCGCGAAGGCAGCCGAAATCGATCGCGTATTGGGCCTCGAACTGGGCGCGGACGATTACGTCACCAAGCCGTTCAGCCCGCGCGAACTCGTGTTGCGGGTGAAGTCGCTTTTGCGCCGCCGCGCCTCCACCGAGCCGGAAGCGGAGAACCTGGACTTCGCCGATCTTAAGATCGACATCCCGCGCCACGAAGTGCTGGTGGAAGGCAAACGCGTCGATCTCACCGCCACCGAATTCAAACTGCTCACCGTGCTCGCGGAACGCCGTGGACGCGTGCAATCGCGCGAAGCCCTGCTGCGCGACGTGTGGGAATACGACAACTTCATCGACACGCGGACAGTGGACACGCACATGCGGCGCTTGCGGGATAAGCTGGGCGAGGCCGCTGGCCATCTCGACACGGTGCGCGGGGTCGGCTACCGCTTCGTCGATAAAGCGTGAATGTCATTTTCGCGGAGACAACGATCTTAGGCTGGCCGCTGCTCGCGGGCATTCTGGCCATTGCGCTCGTCGTCGTCGCGGTTCTGTATCAAGTCAAACTTCACGCCGCCCAAAAACTTCTCACTGAACTGCGTGGCGATCGCGATACCGCGGCCCGGCACCAGCGTGACCTGGAAGATCAGGCGAAGGCGGAACGGCAAACACTCTTCAACAGCATGGTCGAGGGCGTCGTGCTGCTCGATCGCCTCGGCCGGATTCAACTCGTCAATCAATCCCTCGAAAACCAGTTGGCCCTGAGCGTGGACGTGCGCGGGCAGACGCTGGCGGAAGCTTTTCGCCGGCCGGAGTTGTCGCAACTGCTCGCGCGTCTCGATACCGAACGTCGAATGTTAAGCTGCGAGTTGGAGGTCGGCGGCATGGAAGCGCGTTACTTCGAAGTCAGCGCCGCGACGGTCTTCGATCGTGAGAACCGGCAGCAAGGCACCATTTTCGTCTTCCACGATCTCACACGCATTCGGCAGTTGGAAAACACGCGCCGCGAATTCGTCGCCAACGTCAGCCATGAGTTGCGCACGCCGCTCTCATTGATCAAGGGCTACGTGGAAACGTTGCTCGATGGCGCGATCACCGACCCTGAGTTGTCCGAGAAATTCTTGCGCACCATCGAACGGCATTCCAACCGGCTTACTAATTTGATCGAGGATTTGCTGACCATTTCACGCCTGGAGTCGGGACAGATCACGTTGCAACTGCGCGCCATTCCATTGCGGCCCTTCATCGCGGCCTTGATTGCCGAGTTGCAAACACGAGCGAAGGAACGCGGCGCGACCATCGTGAACGAAATTCCCGAGCCATTGCACGGGCGCGCCGATCCCGATCGACTCGAACAGGTCCTCGTCAATCTTTTGGAAAACGCGATCAAGTACGGGCGCGCCAATGGCCGCGTGGCGGTCAAAGGCCGCGCCGTGAACGGCCAGGTGGAACTCTGCGTGTGCGATGACGGGCCGGGCATTCCCATCGAGGCGCGCGAACGCGTGTTCGAACGTTTTTATCGCGTGGACAAAGCCCGCTCGCGCGACGCCGGCGGCACCGGCCTGGGCCTCGCGATCGTGAAGCACATCATCCAATCCCACGGCGGCAAAGTGTGGGTGGAGAGCGAACCCGGCCGCGGCGCGCAGTTTTATTTCACGCTGCCGGTGTGAACGGAAAAAGTGCCGGCCTCGAAAAAGGACAATAGTTCCGTTGGAGATCTAAGGCTCCAAATCAACGTCGCGAGAGCGCTACTTCACAGAAAAAATCGAACAATCGATCATCGCTTGATAATTTGTGCGTGGAAAGTGAGCAACCACGTCCAGAGAAGCAAAAGGCTGTATCACCTCATCAAGTTCAAATCCGTTTCCACCTCTATAAACGGGAGTGATTTGCTTAACTGTGAGTTTGGTCAGTGAAGAGAGGTTCGCCAAAATTACATCACTCGTCTCACTTGAGACGAGGATTGCTTTGCCTTGTCGAATTCGTTCCTCCAGTTCCGCGCGAGTCGCTGTCGTTCGTCGCTCGATCAATTGGAGCGTCGGCCAGACGACGCGAAGTTCAGAAATCTTTGCGTGATCTCCCAAGGTGATCCAAATGCCACCGTTTTGCCCCAGACCATTGAACGGGATGTGATCGACTTGTCGCGTCAAATAAACAGACCGGGTGATAACTTCTTCAACGCCACGACGCCCCTGAATGCTTCGTCCGCCATACATGCGGAGTGTCCCATCGGCATGATGCACAAGATTGCTCTCATCAATGTCCAGTTTCTTGAGAAACGAGCGGGCAAGATCCTGCGCTTCCTTGTCTGTAGGCACTCTCTTTGCGTTGCCGCTGGCCGATGCGTGTGCCTTCTCGTCGAGATAGTCGATGATGCCCTTGTCAGGATCTACGCCCAATCGTCCAATTCCGTCCTTGTTCGGAAAGAAAAGAAAGTTCGTGTTGGAGTTCGGCGGCGAACCGGGAACATTCGTCCGCTGCTTCATTGTCCAGCCGCCAAGATCCATGCAGGTCTGGATGACCCTCGGTGAAAACCTTGTTGGCACTCTTCGATAGGTTGCGATTGAAAGCGGCAAGTTCGTTGGTGGTGACTGCCATTCGATGACGACCGTGCTCGCGGGCATGAATGAACGCCCGAAATCGCCCAACGCTACGTCAGCAGCGGACGCGATCAACGAACTCAAAAGGATTCCTGAAAGAGCGAGCTTCATGGAGGCGGTTGCTGAAGCACCGGAAAGGTTTGGTGATCGACATACGTAATCTCTGACGGATCACTGGTTCCAGGTGCCGCGTACAAAAGCAGTTTGTCATTCATGCAGTTCGGCCAGCCTGCGACCCGGTAGATGATTGTCGTTCCGCTCGGGATGCCTTGTCCGTTCCCGAAAGTGTAGGCTCCCGCCAGGAACCATGATCTTCGGATCGTCTCAGGGCCAAAACCCGCACCCTTTGTCATGTAGGCTGCCCAATTCGCTGCAAGCTTTCCATCGAGATACAAGATGGTTTTGGCACTGAGGAACAGATGAAGATTTGGGTTAATGGGCAACACCTGCTGGTTGTACATCGACTGATAATTTTGGTCTCGCAACAGGTTACAACCGATCCACCCAACCCAACGCAGATTTGTGCTACCGAAGCTGATTTCCGAGAATCGAAGCCAGTCGACCGAGGATACCGTGGCATTGGCATTGTAGTTAATAAACGGTGCGTATGTCTGGTACGTCTGCTGCGCCTGTGAAGTGTAATCCACGGAACTTCCATAAAAGGCATGTGAAATGACACAACCAATGTTCGCTTGGCCAAAAACGTTGCTTCCGCCGAGAGACGTCTTTCGCACTTTTTGTGCGGAAAATTCGTAAGCGTCATAGAGAAACTGCTTTTTCCACCCAGCATTTGCCATTTTCGCTGCGAAGTTTTCGGCCTCATCGGCTGCTGTAATTCCAAGCAATGGCAAGCTTCGGTTCGCCGTGGAACTTTCAAGAGTGATTTTATTCAACGGAGCCGGCAACCCGTTCGGGGGCACCGCCACCGTTATGGGGCTCCCCCAATACGCCTGATAGCCGACGCCGAATGTGCCAACACTTCCCTTGACTGGTTTGGTGGGGGGCTTTTTTGGACCTTTGGCCGCGCCCGCCCCGGCCGCTGCGATAGCCGAAGATGTTTCAGTGGACATGAACATCGATTGGCTTTTGAGCAATTGTTGGAATTTCGGACTGAGTGGTACTTGAATCGGAGTAATCGGCCCGTAAACCGATTTCCATGTGTGCCAGTCGCCATCGATCTTGACGGGCGGCATCGGCGGCGGAAGCAAGAAATACGAATCCCACCCCGCCGCAAGTGCCTGCGTCGGTGAAGTCGGGTACCAACCAACAGTATCGCCTTCCGCTGTCTGCATCATGGCATCATTGAATCCCGGCGGCGGTGCATTCGTTCCGCCCCCACCTCCGGGGCCGGGAGATGGCGCAGTCGCTTGGGTGGCTGTGACCAGATACTCGTAAATGCCGTTTGGTAGATTCGTTCCACCGTCGCCCTTCCCATCCCAATCAAATGCCATCGCGTAACCGCTGTTCGTCACAGTGCGCACGACGTTGCTCGCATCGTTGAGGATTTGCAGCGTCCAGTCTGAATACTGCGCGAACACCGCCGTGACGTGTTGAGTCTGACCCAAGTCTGGCTCAAAAAATGGTTCTGAAAAATAAAGCTGCGACACGTAGTTATCAAACGTGACCGGAATGTAGGGAGAAACAACCATCCGTTGCGTCATCGCGCTCCCGTCACTGGAGACTCCGGGCCGCTTCGAATACGCGACAGCCGTAGCGAAAAGTGTGTGCGAGCCATTCGCCCACTCTGGCGTATTGATGACAAAATTTGTTCCGTCATCTGCCATCAACATCTCTTGTCCGTCGACGTACAACTTTACGTCACTGAAAGCCAATGCAGTGGTCGAGACGATGCTGACCGTGACTTCGTCGGATAGAACCGAGTTGGAAGTTGGCGAAGTGATTTGAACGTCAAGCGCAGCAGTGCTCGTGTTGGTGCCGGTTTTCACGACGCGATAAAATCGCGTCCCGACTTTTTTCGGATGCGGGATTTCTGGCGTGCGCCGATCATTTCCAGAGTCCATTCGAAACGTGTTCGTTCCGTGCGACGGATAATCCGTGTAGAGAACTTTCCACTGCGTATTCGTGTTCACCACTGTGTCAGCGTACTCGATGCGATACACAGCATTGGATTCGCTTTGCCACGTGAGGATTGGCGCACGTTCATCGCCGACCTTAGTGTTTAAGACCACGAAGTTTGTGCTCTGGGCGTACATTCCACATGCCGCCAACAAACCAAGGAGAGGAATCAGTTTTTTCATCTGGGGTTTTGAGTGTGCGTTTTGCCGCTAACGCATTCAGGAACTCCGCACCTGCGTTGTCGCGGTGAGAGCCGGGAGAGTTGGCGAGCGGCGTGAGGCTAACGAAGCTCGTTGCCAGCGCAAGAATATAATCTTATCCGAACCGTGTCGAACGGAGCGGCAGCGTCCAAGTGTGCGCCGTCGCCGTTTGGCATTCTCCGATACCTTCGCTCAGGTCCTGCAGCGACACCGGACAGCAAAAAAGCTGAGCCGACAAGCGCTCGCGGAAAAAGCGGGACTGCATCAGACGTACATCGGAATGATTGAACGCGCCCAGAGCAACCCGAGCCTCGATACCATTCACGCGCTTGCGGAAGCGTTGGAAACGCCTCTTTCGACGTTGATTGCCGAAACGGAGAAAGTTTTGGATTCGCCGACGCGCTGAATGCCATCGCGATCCCCAACAACGTTTGGAAATTTGCCAGACCGGGATTGAGCGAATAGAGTGGCGCGAACAAAGGAGTTGGAATTTGGGCTTGGCTAAGGGGAGAACAGTTTGCATTTTCATCTCAATCCTATGGGCAAATACACACGTCCGTCTTGGGGTCTTCTTCTTCTCGTTCTTCTTTTCACTTCGGCGCCGGCACTTTTTGGAAGCGAGGCCGACATCAAAATTCCTGACTTAACACAGGTTAAGTTCGACGGGCTGGGCGGCATGAGCGGTCATACATTGATGATGATCGGCATCGTCATCTGCGCCATCGGCGCGGTCTTCGGGCTCGTGCAATACATGCAGACGAAGGCGTTGCCCGTCCACGCCAGCATGGCGAATGTCTCCAACATCATCTGGGAGACGTGCAAGACGTATCTGTTCCAGCAGGGGAAATTTCTGGCCGCGCTCTGGATCCTCATCGCCC
>DATHKK010000332.1:0-4083 GCA_035489355.1 Candidatus Limnocylindria bacterium | reverse complement strand
TGTTGGTGTATTTGCTTTTTCGCCGGCTCCTGCATTTCGCGGTGGGCAGTCCTGCCCTTGTCGCCAAACCGATCGCCGGCGTCACGGGTCCCGCGCTGGCAGCGTTGCTCTGGTCCCTGAACCCGCTGCGCGTCGAACCGGTATCATGGTGTTCTTCGCGAATCTATCTGGTTGCCGCGGCGTTCTTTTTCGGTTCTCTCCTCACCTACTTGCGTGCGGCCCACGAGGAATTCACGGGACGTTCCGGGGCGCGTTGGCGATGGCTGGCGGCCAGCGCCTTTCTGGCATCGCTGTTGACCTACCCCATTGCTGTCTTTGGCGTATTTGCTTTTGCGCTGCTGGAAATTTTTCCGTTGCGACGGGTGCCATTCAACACACCGTGGCGCGCGCCCGTTGAGGTGCGCCATCGCCTGCTGCCTTTCGCCATCATCGCCGCCATGCTTCTTGGCGGCGTGCTGTGGTGCAATTACGCCGGAGCACCCATCGTCGAACGGCCGGGGCCGCCCCGAAACCACGGCACACTGGCACACCAGATCACACAGGCGTTTTTCGTCTGGGGTTACTACATTTGGAAACCCTGGTTCCCATTCAACCTTTCACCGGAGTACACAACCCTGCGCTCATTCGATCCGTTTTCCCTTCCTTTTCTCGCCAGCGTTCTGGGAGTAGTTGCTTTGACCGTGTGGTTGTTTCGCCGCCGTGCGCAATGGCCCGCGGTTTGGATTGCCTGGCTTGCGCATCTCAGCCTTTTGGTGCCTCTGCTTGGCCTGACAGAATCCCGGTATCATCCGGCCGATCGCTACGACTACATCGTCGGGATCCTTCCCGTCCTGCTCTTAAGCGGGGCGATCTGGAAATATTGGAAACCATCTCTGGTGCGACCGGTCTTCTTTGGCGCAGCCGCGCTGCTGCTCGCCTCGGCGGTGGCAAGCGTCCAGCAACTGAACGTTTGGCGAAATCCAGTTACCTTGCGCGAACAGATCTCAAAGGTCGCCGGGCAAACTCCTTTCCGCCCCTACGCAGACGAATGGCTCGGCGCAACCTACCGGGACGCGGGATCGAATGCGCTCGCGGTGGCGACATGCCGCGCCGCTTTGCAAAAGAATCCAAATCTCCCGCTGGCCTTGCTCACGCTCGGCGACGTAGCGCAAGATGAAAGGAACTTCGACGAAGCCATCAGAATCTACGACGAAGTGTTGAGCATGAAGCCAAACTGGCTGGAGGCGCGCATGAACCGCGCCGTAACTTTGGGAAAACACGGCAAGCTCCCGGAGGCAATCCTCGTTCTTCGCGCCATCGTGGAGACCGCCCCACAGCATCAAAACGCGCGGCGCAATTTCGCCTTCGCTCTCGAACTTCAGGGGCGCACCAACGACGCGCGCCTCGTCATGATCGGACAATTGCCACCGTTGCGCGAAAGCGCACCTTAGCCGGAAAACGTTCTCGAAGACATCCAGCACGCTCGCTCTTCCCTTCCGCTTCCCACCCGGCTACAAATCGCGGCGATGAACCCGATGCGAATTTTCCTGGCGGCACTCTGCTGCGCTCTTCTATTGTTCACTGGCTGCAAACCATCGAAGTCGAGCAAGATTGCTTACATCACCAACGGCGTGGATCCATTTTGGAACACAGCGGCGGCGGGCGTGAAAGCCGCGGCGAAAGAATTCAACGTCGATGCGGAAGTTCACATGCCCGCCAAAGGCATTGCGGATCAAAAGCGCATCGTGGAATCGCTGCTCGCCGGTGGTGTGGCGGGAATTGCCATTAGCCCCATCGACGCGAAGAACCAGGTGGGTCTGATCGATGAAGCGTGTGCCGTGACGAGGGTAATTACTCACGACTCGGATGCGCCGGATTCCAAACGGCTATGCTTCGTGGGCATGAACAATTACAAAGCGGGCCGAGCGGCCGGCAAACTCGTCAAGGAAGCGATTCCCAAAGGCGGCAAGGTGATGCTCTTCGTCGGTCGTCTCGAACAACTGAACGCGCAGCAACGACGCCAGGGAATCATTGATGAACTATTGGATCGTCCCGAACAATCTCTAGGCCAGACGAAAATTGATCCGCCGGGCCAACCATTGACCGGCCCGCTCTACACGGTGCTCGACACGCGCACCGACAACTTTGATTACTCGCGCGCCCAGGCCAACGCCGAAGACGCCATCACTTCCACGCCTGATCTCGCCTGCATGGTGGGACTCTTTGCCTACAATCCGCCCATGTGTTTGCAGGCGCTCAAGAGTGCAAAGAAGAACGGGCAAATTAAACTCGTGGCCTTCGACGAACAGGACGCGACCTTGCAAGGCATCCTCGACGGCGACATTCACGGCACCGTGAGCCAGCAGCCGTACTATTATGGTTACGAATCCGTGCGCATCCTCGCCGGCTTGGCGCGCGGCGATCAATCCGTGCTGCCGAAGAACGGCTTTCTCGAAGTGCCAATCGTTCAGGTCCGGAAAGACAACGTGGAAAAATTTTGGGCGGAGCTGAAGAAATTGCAAGCGGGCGGAAACTGAATTCCGCGGATGACAATTCCCTCGACTGATGGTGCGGCGAAGAAATGAGTTACCTCCTGGAAGTCCGCTCTGTGTCGAAACGTTTCCCCGGCGTGCTCGCGTTGGAGAATATTTCGCTCACCCTGGCCCGCGGCGAAGTACTCGCCGTGGTCGGAGAGAACGGCGCGGGGAAAAGCACACTCATGAAAATCCTCGCGGGCGTTCAGGAGCCAGACGCGGGCGAAATTCTGATCGATGATCGAGTCGTAGAGATTTCTTCCGTTCGCGTTGCGCAACGGCTCGGCATCGCGCTCATTCACCAGGAATTGAATCTTGCGGACAATCTGAGTGTGGCCGCGAACATTTTCCTCGGTCGCGAGCCACGGAGCGGTTGGTTCATCCGCACTGGCGAAACGGAAACCAGTTCAACGAGTGTGCTTCGGCAGGTCGGACTTGATGTCTCTCCTCGCGCACTGGTCGGCACGCTCTCGCTGGGTAAGCAGCAACTCGTCGAGATTGCCAAAGCGCTGTCCGCGCAGGCGCGCGTCATCATCATGGATGAGCCGACCTCGGCGCTTTCGCAGCATGAGAGCGAGGCGCTTTTTCGAGTTATCAGAGATCTGCGCCAACGCGGCGTGAGCGTCATCTACATTTCTCACCGGCTCCGCGAGGTGAAGGAAATCGCCGATCGAGTCGTGGTCCTGCGCGACGGAAGAAATGCGGGCGAACTCAGCCGCGACGAAATCACACACGACAACTTGGTGCGGTTGATGGTCGGGCGGAATTTTGAGATTCGACGGGCCAGAGTCTCCACCGGTGATCAAACACGCGCCACAGCGCTGGAAGTTCGGTCGCTGCGCACTGCGACGCATCCGCACCACGAGCTGAACTTCTCTTTGCGTCCCGGGGAAATTGTTGGCGTCGCCGGACTCGTCGGCGCCGGGCGCACCGAAATGTTGGAAGTGTTGTTCGGCATTGAACACGCGCTCGGTGGCGAAATCCTGATGGATGGTGTTGCTCAAAACATCGAAAGCCCCCGCGACGCCATTCGCGCTGGCATGGCTCTCGTGCCCGAGGATCGAAAACAGCAAGGCGTCATTCTGGAAATGGCCGTGAGCGAAAACCTGAGCCTTGCTTCGCTGCGGCGTGAGGCCAGCGCGGCATTCATCAATCACCGTGGCGAGCGCAGCATGGCGGATGAAATGGTGGCGAAACTCGGCATCAAAACACCAAACCTGCGGCAGTTCGTGCAGTATCTCTCCGGTGGCAATCAGCAGAAAGTCGTCATCGGCAAATGGCTCGCGCTTCGACCTCGCGTGCTGTTGCTGGATGAACCGACGCGCGGCATTGATGTCGGCGCCAAGCAGGAGATTTGCAAACTCATGGAGCAACTCGCCGCCGAGGGCGTCGCCATTCTATTCGTCTCGAGCGAGATGGAGGAAATTCTGCGCATGTCGGATCGCGCGCTCGTCATGCACGAGGGCCGCATCAGCGGTGAGTTGAAACGTGAGGAGCTTTCCGAGGATGCGGTGATGGGCTTCGCCACCGGCGCACGACGAACATGAAAAAACTGCTCGGCATCACCGGC
>DATHKK010000331.1:0-4879 GCA_035489355.1 Candidatus Limnocylindria bacterium | reverse complement strand
AGTCCGCGCCGATCAAATTATTCGCCGCCCACTCCGTGCTGTTGGACTCGGAGGGTTTGCCGACGATGCGCCCGCCCAACGCGTAGAGAGCGATGTTGAAACCAGGTGGCTCGTTGAGAGGACCGACGGGCACGGCGATATCGACCAACGGGTCTTGGGCCGACGCGCACAACGCCGTCAGCATCAGCACGCACATCCGAGTCATGGCTGTTCGGGTCATGGCGAGATGCTTAGCCGCGCGCGGCGTCTTCCGTCAATCACGCTATCTCCAGAGAAAATTGAAATCAGCGGACAGCAGTGCGCGATGCACTTACCTGTCTCGGTTCCTCTCAACAAGTAGGTCGGGATGAAACTGCAAAGAGATTAAGATTACGACTACGAGAAATGCGCCGTCTCGCCGTTCTTAATCTTAATCTTAATCGTAATCACCGCGGCCCCTTCACACACCCGTCGCTCTCTTAATCTCCTTCAACTTCTGGAACTCCGGCTTCGCAGAATAGAACTTGTCCAACGGATAGCAGCCGTTGATCAATCCATTGCGCGGCGCGGTCGTGCAATCGCTGAATGTGCGGCAAATCAATTTCGACGTGACCGCCCCCTGCCCCATCGCGTCCGCGAGCATGTTCGGATAGCTCAACGTCATTCGCCCCAGGCCGATCAAATCGGTCCAGCCCTGGCGCACGGCGTGTTGCGCAACGTGCGGCAGATATTCCTGGAGATAACTATAGGCGGTGCCAATCACCGCGAGGCGCGCGCCCACGCGCTGCTTCACCTGCCGCGTCACTTGAATCTGCCGCGCCACGTCGATGAGCGGATCGTGCGCCGGTTGATAACCATCGCTGGGCGGATACGCCGCCGGACGTTGGATGTGCGGATTGTAGTAAGGCGAACCCGCGCTGAGATTCAGCAGCTTCACGCCGAGATCCGCACACAATTCCGCGAAACGAAACGTCTCGGTCAGATCGTATTCGACCGGATTGTTTTCATTCACTCCGAAGGCAAAACGATACGGCAGACAGTGCGAGTATTCCTCGGGAATGCCGGGGCCGAGCTTGCCCGGTTGCGATTGCGCCGCGTCGGGCTTGAACGGAACGAAGTCGAACGCGCTCAAACGCACGCCAATGTCAATGGCGTTGCCGCTCGCGCGAATGCCGCTGACGATGTCGCGAAGGATGCGCGTGCGATTCTCGAAGCTGCCGCCAAACTTTCCCGGTCGCGTATGCGCGCTGAGAAATTCGTGCAGCAGATAGCCGTGGCAATGTTTGAGATCCACGAAGTCGGCGCCCACTTCGTCCGCGATCTTCGCCGCGCGGATGTAGCACTGGATCAATTCTTCGACTTCACCATCGCTCAAGATCTGTTCGTCGCTCGTGACGTTGAACTTCTGGTCGAGAATCGGATGTCGATAAGCCACGCGCGATTCCCAACGCTTCTTGTCGGTGGGCCGGCAGAAGCGGCCGGAGTGCGTGAGCTGAAAGCCAATCACGAGATCGTCCGCCGTCCCATAGCGCTCCCGATGGGCTGCGATCAACGTGTCGCGCAGCTTCGCGATGCCCGCCTTGTTCTCGTCGTTGAGGATGAGTTGATTCGGATTTGCGCGCCCGTCCGCGCGCACCGCCATCGCTTCGCCGCCGAAAATTAGTTTCGCGCCGCTCTCACCGAAGCGTTGCCAGCGGCGCACCATCTCATCGCTGATGCCGCCCGTCGTCGTGCCGTCCCAGCCTTCCATCGGCTGAATGGCAATGCGGTTGCCGACGCGCTTGCCGTTGACCACGACGTCCTTGACCGGTTGCGCAAGCGGCGATTCCGGCGCGCGGACGATCGCGTCATCGCAGGGCAACTCGACGCCGAGCAACGCCACGTGATTGCGAAAATCAGCGACGGTCTTGAGCGACGGAATGCGGACGAGCTTGAAAGGTGCGGCCATAGTCAGTTCAAAATGAATTCACGCGTGATTTTCCCTTGGATGCCGCATCCGGTGTTTTCGGCGCGAGAATGAAAAGAGATTGTGCCGGCGACATTCTGCGTTTGCAGTAACGCCCATCGCGCGCATCGCGCCACGATTTTGTTTTTCTGCCTCCACCATCTGTTGTCCGCATTTCAGTACCAATACTGATTGACCGCTCTTGTTGCGTGCGCGCAAGTATCGGGCATGGAGAAAAAACCATCTGCCTTTTCCAGACTGCTGGAGACCACCTTTACCGAAGAGGAAATGGCGCGCTTGAAGGAGCAACCCCATTTTCAAACGGCTGTCGCGGTCATGAGATCGTTTGGCGAGTTTGATCGAGTGTGCGCGATTGGCCGGCGACTGCTCGCCAAACGGCAGCCAGCGAATTCGCCTTCCGCGGCGAGCGCGAGTTTTCCAGCGGACGATCCAGCGACGACTCAGAGAACCGTCATTCGGGTGTCGCTCGCCACATCCGATCAATCTCATTCCACCGCTCACCCTCGCCACCGGCGCTGAACCAAACGGCACGCTTCCGTTCTCTTCACGTCTCGTCCGCGCTCCGTAGCCCATACGATGGAGCGGCGTGGAGATACGGGGAGACGCGATGAGAACTACGGAGCGAAGCACTCGCGGTTCCACCGATTCCGCTCCTCAAAAAATGCTGGCAACCTGTCATCCGGTTTCCACAGCCGGTTTTAGGTGCGGAGAGGACATCGCAGTGGCGAACTGCGGTTGTGGAAAGTAAAAATCGGTTCGCCACAACGGTACCATTGCCGGGCGCCAGTGGAAATGTCCTCCGCGCCCAATCCTTCCCGCACTAGCTGAAGCCACGGTCTGCCGCAGTTCAGTAAGCGAAGAACGTCGGGTACGATTCCCCACGCGCCTCGCGCAGGATGAGCAACGCGAGTTCACGCGCATGGTAGTCGCCCCACATCGAGCTTTCGCCATTTGGGACTTTTTGGCCGGGGGCGATGTAGTCCCAGCCATTCGGGCGATGATAAACCGAGTGGAGGATCAATCCCTGATGTTTCGGATTCGTGGAAAGATACGGTTCCTCGAAGAGCGTTTTCGCGATGGTCAATCCGGCCTGACGGTAGCGCGCGCCATTCTTCCTGTCGCCGTTCGCATTCAAATAGTTCCCCAAGCGAATGAAACCCTGTGCCGCGATGGCCGCCGCTGAAGAATCGACTGGTTCGTAGTGATTGAAGGGATTGGAAGGCTTGCTGAGATAATTGGCCGGAAGCCGGTGCAGATTCGGTGCGCCCGTGTCCCACATTGGCACGCCGTCGGCACAGGAATTGGCGAGGTAGTAGTCAGCGGTGGCAGTGGCTGACTTCAGCATCATTCCTAGGATGGAACCCTTGCCGTCGAAAATTGGTATCAGCCGACCATTCACTTCACAGGTCGGAAACAGAGCTTCTGGAACACGTGATAAAAATTCGATCTCCTCCGCAAAGCCGCAGATCGCCCAAGCCAGCCCACGAGTCCAAGTGCTAAACGGCGAATAGCCCTGCTGCGAACTAGGACAACGAGTTGACCGGCTCAGGATGTTGACAATGTATTCATGCGCCGTTCGCCCGCGCACGTCGTATGCATCCCACCCTTCACCAAAGAAAATATTGTAGCATGCCGTGGACTCGACGTGCTGAATCAACCGGGTGAGAAGAGAAATCTCTTTATCTTGTTCGCCCATGAGGACATGTCCTAGCTGATGTGCGATGGCCAGTGAGCGTAACGAGCGGATCGTGTCAATGAAGAGGGAATGAGGACCGTTGAATGAATAGATAAAGCCGCGCCCGTACGTCAGATCTGTCCATCGCGCCGCCTGCACGGCACCCGAAACCTTCAATGCCAGTTCATAAAAATCGTTCTCGTATTCATTCCGGGGAATTTTCCCCTCGCGCATGAGCCGCCAGAGATTTCCGTAAGTCGAAACGTTGTTGAACCCGTGATCATGCACGCCGGTGTGCGAGACGTGCGTGGCCATCCGGTCGATCGTATTGCGCCGGCCAATCTCCAAAAACTGTTCGTCACCCGTCGCATCGAATTGCAGCAACGCCGAGCCGTATTGAAACCCCTGCGTCCACTCGGTCCAACCGCGCGAAGTGTATTTCCCGCGCACGGTGAAGACAGGCGTGCCGTTCTCCGGCTTCCACGCTCGTTCGATGTTTAGAATCTTTTCCGCCGAAAGCTCGAACAGCCGGTGGATTTTCGGAACGAGTTTTTGCGGCGTCAGTGACGAATCGATGCGCATGAACGTGAAATTACACGCCGTGAGAAGCAAACTACAACCGGCGCAAATGAAACCCGCCGTCCACATTCAACACCTCGCCCGTGCTGAACGGGAATTGCTCCTGTGCAATGGCAGCGACTGCTTTGGCCACGTCTTCAGGCGTGCCCCAGCGTGAAATGGGCGTCAGGCCTTGCGCGATCATCTGATCGTATTTCTCCTTCACCCCGCTCGTCATGTCGGTCGCAATGATGCCGGGCCGAATTTCGTAAACGTTGATGCCGAACTCCGCAAGCCGCGCCGCGAACAATGGCGTGAGCATGGCCAGCCCAGCTTTGGACACGCAATAATCCCCACGCGTCACCGACGCCGCGTAAGCGCTGGCGGACGTGATGGTCACAATTTGCGGCTTGCGCCCGGTGAACCCAGGTGCCGTCACCTGTTCCACCATCCAACGAGCGGCGAGTTGCGTGAGAAAGTACGGGCCTTTGAGATTCACGGCGATCATGCGATCGAAGCTCTCCTCGTTGGCGCCCAGAATATCGGCGCGCAGTTCCGGCGCGATGCCGGCGTTGTTCACGAGCAGATCGAGACGGCCAAACTGCTGACGCGCGAAGGTGATCATTCTTTCCCGATCTTTGCTCAGCGAAATGTCGGCCCGGATAATTTCCGCGCGCTGATGTCGGTCCTGGCTCATCCCG
>DATHKK010000330.1:0-2567 GCA_035489355.1 Candidatus Limnocylindria bacterium | reverse complement strand
ATGATGACCATGCGGCCATTGTCCGGGCTGACGCCGAACTGGATGTTCGAGCCGCCGGTCTCGACGCCCACGGCGCGGATGACGGCGAAGCTCTGGTCGCGCATGATCTGAAATTCCTTGTCGGTCAGCGTCTGGATGGGCGCGACGGTGATGCTGTCGCCGGTGTGGACGCCCATGGGGTCGAAGTTCTCGATGGAGCAGATGATGACGCAGTTGTCGGCCTTGTCGCGCATCACTTCCATCTCGAATTCCTTCCAGCCGAGGAGGGATTCTTCGATGAGAATTTCGTTTACGGGCGAAAGCTCGATGCCGTTCTTGGCGATGGCTTCAAATTCTTCCTGATTGTAACCGATGCCGCCGCCCGTGCCGCCGAGCGTGAACGCGGGCCGGATGATGAGCGGGAACTTGCCGATCTTTTTCGCGACGTCGCGGGCCTCGTCCAGATTGTGCGCGACGCCGGAGATGGGAACGTCGAGGCCGATCTGGAGCATGAGTTCTTTGAACGCGAAACGATCTTCGCCTTTGTGGATGGCTTCAGGTTTCGCCCCGATCATTTCCACGTCGTGCTTTTCCAGAACACCGCTCTTGTGCAGAGCCATTGACGTGTTCAGCGCCGTTTGTCCGCCGAGCGTGGGAAGCAAAACGAGTTTGCCCTTCGCACCCAGCTTCTTCATCTCCTCTTTCTCGCGGATAATGATCTTCTCCACACACTCAGGCGTGATGGGTTCAATGTAGGTGCGGTCGGCGAACTCAGGGTCGGTCATAATCGTGGCCGGGTTGGAGTTCACGAGGATTACGCGATAGCCCTCTTCCTTGAGGGCTTTGCAGGCTTGCGTGCCCGAGTAATCAAACTCGCACGCCTGGCCGATGATGATCGGCCCCGCGCCGATAATGAGGACGCTGTGAATGTCAGTTCGTTTTGGCATCTCGAAAAAATTTCCGCCGTCCCCGGATGCGGTGAATCCGCTGCGGCTCATAGAGCCGCGTTCCGCGTTCGGGCTTGGTTCAAACGGTCGCAGATGAAACACAGATCGCGTGCGGAGTGAAAGGAAAATGCCGCCTGCATTACGCTCGTTTGCCGACGCTAAAAACCGCCGGGCGGCCAGGCGATCAAGGCGGAGAATCGATTGTGGAATTTGCGTTGTTCCACCGACCCAACGCGACCGACTCTGCTGGCCCGTCAGTTGGTGCGAGTCTGGATGGAGAGGCGATAATAGGCGGCAGGCAAAGAAAACGAAATGCCTCCCAGCGAAGTCTGCGTGCTCGGCCACTGGTTGGTGGGCGGGACCAGCGCCCATGCGCCGCTCGAAAGATTCGTGCGGTAGAACAAGGCGTACGCGTAGTTGGTGCCGAGGCTTTTCCAGGAAAAGGAGAACAAGCCGCCGGTGCTGCTTGAGGGAGCGAGAGCAATGGGCTGGATGTCATACGTAATGGTTCGCCCGGCGCTGGCGCTTCCGCCCTCAAACGCACCTCCGGAAATGGTCAGGCTCGCTGCTGTCAGCGTGGTGAGATTCACGGAGGCCACGCTGCCGTCCGAAACGGAATAAAGGAGCAAGTCGCGCAACGGGTCCACGACGAAGTGCCGTCCCGAGCCCGGATTGGCGCCGGTTTGTTGCGAGAACGGGATGACGCGCCCGGTACGGGTCACGGTGTCCGGGTTCATTTCAATGAAGGTTCCGTCCGTGGCGGCGTACCACATCATTCCCGACCGTTCGTCAGAAGCGAAGTGACGAAGCGCACCCACGTTGCCATCCAGGAAAAAACCAATTGGAACCGTGCCGACAGCAAGTTGCGTGGCCAGACTGTAGATCGCCACCGAACCGTCGGGTTGGGATGTCCACAAAGTGCGACGCTTGTAATCGAGGAAGAGATGCCGCCCGGACCCGGGATTGGCGCCTGGAATTCCTGTGATGCTCGGTCCCGCAACCAACGAGTCAATCTGAACGGAATGAATCTGACCGTCCGTCGCGGAATACCACATCAAGCGAGTAACCGGATCAAAACCGATGGTGCGGCCTGCACCGGGATTCGCTCCTTGGACAAACGCGGTCGCCGAGATTTGTTTGACCACATTGGACGTGCCGACATCCACCCCCCAGACTGATCCGTCGGCTCGCGGGAAGAACAAGATACCTTGGGCTTGAGCCATGTGACTTTGAAACGTCAGCACCATCAGCACAGCGAACCAACGGAGGACCTGGGGAATTTTCATAGATCGTTCTCTTTCCGGGATTGTGCTTCCAGAACCGTGCATTTCAGGAAATCGCTTCTGTTAATCGCGCGCCAAATGCCAAGGGCGAAGGTCGCATTCGAGTTGCGATGGCCCGAATCTAGGTTGGCCCGGAGTGGAGGCAAGCCGGAAAGCACCCACTGCCGCAGGCTTCAAACGTTTGGAAAGTTTTACCGCTTTCTTGTTGCCGCACCGATCTGACCTGACCCCAAACACTGGACAGTTCAAAACTGGAGTCCTGCCATTGGTTTGATGTTGTTGTTTGTTGCGACGCTTCGTGACGGAGGGAGGGCGGAGCCCGACCGCAGCCGCGAAGCGTCGTGTCGCGCCGCAAACT
>DATHKK010000329.1:0-10844 GCA_035489355.1 Candidatus Limnocylindria bacterium | reverse complement strand
GAAATCGAGAAGTGGGCGGAGAATTATTTGCTCAAGCTGATGGATCTCGCGTCCGAGCTCGGCGTGAAGATCATGCCCATGTTTTGGGGCGTGGCTTTCGGCTGGGAGCTTGCCACTGGTTATCCGTGGGGATTCTGGCAGGGCGGCGGCTACGATCTGATCGCGGAAGGCAAGGAGCGATTCGTGAAGAAGACCGCGAAGCTGCGCAAAGCGGCCAAGGAACGCGGCATTTATCTTTGCCACGAGATTCATCCCGGCACGGCCGCGATGTGCGCCGATGATTTCAACCTGCTCGTCGAGATTTGCGACGGCGACAAAGTGCTGGGCGTGAATGCTGATCCCTCGCATTGCTGGGAAGGCGAGAGCTGGGAAACACGTTTCCTCAAAGTAGCGCCGCGCATCTATGCCGCGCACGTGAAGAATTTCGTCATTCGCCCCGGCTTTGCGCTGCGCATGATGCAGCCGAACTGGCAGAAGCGCGCCATGCAGTTCACGGACCTGCCGAGCGGCGACCTGAACATGAGTCGTTACGCCGAAGCGCTGGTGCTCGCTGGCTATCCGCAACGGTATCGTGAGATCATGAAGCGCGACACTGCGCCGCTGGTCGTGGAAGCTGAGAGCGCCTATCGCGATCTGGATGCGACGAGTGCCAATGGAGTTGCTTACGTGCGAGACAATCTTTGTTTCCCGGTTGCGGCTGGTTCGTTCGAAGACGGCATGGGCGCATAGACCGGCAAGGTAGGACGCGTCGCTCCGCGCGCGCCGATGTTGAGAGTCGGATCTCCCCGCAACAATACGTTTTTCCGCAGTTCGCGGGCGCGCGCAGTGACGCGTCCCACCTCCGCTGTTCTATTTTATTGGCCGGAGTTGCTCGGCTTTTTTTTCGAACTTCTCCGCCTCGTCCGTCTTCTTCAATTTGCGCGCAAGCCCGGCGAGTTCGCGATAGATGCGTCCCGCGTCCGGAAAGTCCGGGGCGTCCGTTACGAGTTGCTGGTAGGCATCGAAGGCTTCCTGCTCGCGACCGAGCAGCGTTTGCAATTCGCCAATGGTGAGCAGCAAACGGATCTTCTGCTGCGGAGAAGGCTTCAACTTCAGCGCCTTGCCGTAGGCTTCGCACGCCGACGTCAGTCTCTTGTCCGACTGAATCAACTGTCCCAGTTTTTCCTGCAAGACAGCGCTGTTGGTGCGGACCGAGGTGATGCTGTTGATGTAATCGATGGCTTCCTTCGCGCTCGTTCCCTTGGCCATGTTCAAGTCAACGACGCGCAAGTGCGACCATTCGACCAGCGGGTTTTTCTCACGTTCCAATTTGAAGTGCAGCAATGGCGGCGGTTCCCCAAAGGGACGATAAAGCGGATCGCCCACGACGGTCGTCTGCCACGAGATCGCTCCCTGGGCCGCGTAGGCCGCCTCGCCGAAAGTCCAAGCCCGCACGATCAGCCGATCGAGAAACGCCGCGATGTTCGGCGTGCCTGTCAGGTACGGCTCGTCCACCGAACCCATCGTGATCGTCGCACCCTTGGCCAGCAATGGCCCGACCCAGTTCTGATTCGTCGAGCGCAACATGGCCGCGCTGTAGGAGTGCAGGTGATAAGCGAAGGCGCCGGGCATGAACTCAACCGTTGACCGCGTAAAAGGTCCGGAAACGTGGGTGTCATACCAGCCGGCGTAAAACGCGATCTGGCTCATCGGAAAACCAGTCGCGAACGTGGCATCCCTGTCATCGAGCCTCGTTTCGAACCCAGTCCGATAAGTGATCTCCGCCGAGGTACGTATCCAATCGTCGCCCACTTTGTACTCTCCGTTCGTGAGGCCCCGCGCATCGAAATAAGCGTTGCCCCACAGTCCATTGGCTTCCGCTTCCAGCGCTTTGTCCACCAGACCGCGCGCGATCTCGATCGACGGCCCATCGAGCCGCGTGACCATGATGATGCCATTGGTGGGATGAAACGCCGCCGCGTTGGTGGTGAGATAAAACGGGCTGATGAGCGGTCCCGTCAGCGGCAAATTTTTCTCGCGGCTCGCGGGCAACAACGCCAGGTCCGCGTCCACCGCCGCTTCATTTCGTCCGCGCAACGGCTCCTGGATTTTCTCCGTGCCTTCTTCTTTGAGGTTGTTGTCGCGCGCGATTTTCCATGGGATGCCGTAACACAGCACGATGTAGCGGACCTTCGAATCCACAATGGGCTGATACGGCGTGTCCTTGCCTGCTCTCTCTTTCGGATTGCGCGTGAAGAGCTTTTGTTTGAGCAGCCAGTCGTAGAGCGGCTCTTGCAACTTATCCTGAAACTCCGGGCGCGACATCGCGTCCGCGCTGGCGCTCACGTCCACGCCGAAGAGTTGATCTTTGGGAACCGCGCGTTTGCTCGCGTAATACTCGGCGAGCGTTTTCGACTCAGGCAGATTCTTGTTGTAAACGACCACGACCGAGCCGCCGCCGTCCGCGGCGGCTGCGTTCCAAAGTGCCGCGAGCAAAGCCAAACCGCACAAGAACCATTTTGTCATCGCGCGAACTCTACACGCAAACCGTCGTACGCCAACGCCACACTTTCCGGCAGCTCGGCCTGAGACACGTCGTGATCGTAATCATGCGTGAGATGCGTGAAATAAGTGCGCTCCGCGCCAATGCGCCGCGCCGCCGTGAGCGCTTCATCCAGGCACATGTGCGTCGGATGCGGATCGCGTCGCAACGCATCGAGCACGGCCACTTCCACGCCGCGCGCCGCGCGAATCGCGTCGTCCGGCACCTCCTTGCAATCGCTGAAATAGGCGAGCCGCTTGCGCCCACTTTGCTCGAAGACAAATCCGTTCGTCACCACGTTCCCGTGCGGCAAGGCGAACGGCGTCAGTTTCAAGTCACCAATTCCAAATGGCCCCGTGATCACGCGCTGGTCGGGATGGAAATAGCCTTTGGGAATCGGCCGGCCATCGAACGCGTAAACGAACACGCGCCGCAACGCCACCATCGTCGCTTCATCCGCGAACACCGGGAGCGGGCCACCGCGCAGATCGCAGAAGCGCCGGCAATCATCCAATCCCATGATGTGATCGGCGTGCGGATGCGTGAACACGACCGCGTCGAGCCAGCGAATCTTTTCGCGCAAGCACTGGAGGCGAAACTCCGGCGTGGTATCGACGACGATCTTCGCGTCCGCGCTCTCTACGTAAATCGAAGGCCGCGTGCGATGGTTTTTCGGGTTCGCCAGAAACTCGGGCGGATAATCCTTGCCGATGATCGGGACGCCTTGCGAAGTGCCGGAGCCGAGAAAGGTGAAGGAGAAGTGCATCGGCTAAACACCGAGCTCCAAGCTCCAAGATCCAGATAAACACCAAGCTCCAAGCATCAAACCGCGATTCCAGATGCAAACCGCCGCTTTGGAGTTTGGTGTTTGGAACTTATCTGGAGCTTGGAGCTTGGAGCTTGGTGTTTCTTTCATTCGCCTTCCAAATTTCTTTTGCCTCACGCTAACACACCGCGCAAATTCCCCGTCAACAAATTGCCGATGCTCACCACGCTGCGGATCAAGAACCTCGCGCTCGTTGCCGATCTGACGCTGGAACTCCAGCCGGGCTACAACGCCATCACCGGCGAAACCGGCGCGGGCAAGTCGATCATCATTGGCGCTCTCAACCTCGCCCTCGGCCAGCGCGCTGACCGCACGTTGATTCGTTCCGGCGCGGACAGTTGCGCGGTGGAAGCTGTGTTCGACGTGGGCGGACTGCGCGTTCCGCTCAAAGATTTTCTCGACGAGAACGGCCTCGAGCCTTGTGAGGAAAATCAACTCGTCAACAAGCGAACGTTCACGGCGGCGGGCACCAACAAACAATTCGTCAATGGCTCGCCCACCACGTTGAACACGCTCGCGGCCTTGGGCGAATGGCTCGTGGACATGCACGGGCCGCACGAGCATCAGTCGCTGCTCCAGCCCGCGAAGCAGTTGGCGATTCTCGACGCGTTCGGAAAACTGGAGCCGATGCGCGAAGAATTCTCGGCCCTGACGCGCGAACGGACGCGCATTGAGACGGAAAAGGCCGCGTTGATCGTGGACGAGAAAACTTACGCGCAGCAGCTCGACCTGTTGCGTTTTCAAGTGCGCGAGATCGAGGGCGCCAGGCTCCAGCCCGGCGAAGACGAACAGGTCGAGGCTGAATACAAACGCGCCAGCAACGCTGCGCGCCTGCTGGAACTGGGCCAGAGTGCGATGGCGTTGTTGAGTGAGAGCGATGGTGCGTTGCTCACGCAGGCCGGCGCGCTCGGCCGTGTGCTGCATGAGTTGCAGCGGGTGGATGCCTCGGCGCAGGTGCTGGTTTCCGCGCACGAGCAAAATGTGGGCGCGTTGCGCGATCTTCAGTCTGAGCTATCGCGCTACGTTGGTGCCGTCGAACTCGATCCGGCGCGGCTGCGCGAAATCGAAGAGCGGCTGAACTTGTTGCAGAGCTTGAAGCGGAAGTACGGCACACAACTCCCGGACGTAATCGCATTCGGCGATGAAGCGCGCGGCAAACTTCAATCGCTCGAACAGCGCGACGTTGAGCTGGCGCGATTGAACGCAGCATTGCAGAAGGTGGATGGCGAACTGCGCCGCGCCGGCCAGCAACTTTCTGCCGAGCGGAAAAAATTGATTCCAAAACTCAGCAAATCGGTCGCGAAGGAACTCGGCGCGCTGGGATTCCAACAGAGCAAGTTCGACGTGGCGCTTTCATCCGGCGCGCAACTTTCAACCGGCATCGATGTCGTGGAGTTTCAGTTTGCTCCCAACCCTGGCGAACCGGCGCGCCCGCTGCGTGCCATCGCTTCGTCTGGAGAAATGGCGCGCGTAATGTTGGCGCTCAAGACGGTTCTTGCCGCCGAGGACGATGTTCCCGTGCTGATCTTCGACGAAGTGGACGCGAACGTCGGCGGCGAAACGGCGAACGCGGTTGGAGAAAAGATGAAGCAGATCGCGCGCACGCACCAGGTGCTGTGCATCACGCATCTCGCGCCTGTGGCCGCGCATGCCGACGCGCACTTTGTCGTGACGAAGCAGTTGAAGGATGGCCGGACGATTTCAGAAATGGAGTTGCTCGGCAAAGGCGCGCGCGTGGAGGAACTCGCCCGGATGCTCGGTGGCGTCAACGCCGCCGCGCGCAAACATGCGGAAGCGTTGTTGAAGTGATTGGTTGGCGACATCGCAACCTGAATATGGCTCAAAGCAATTGTATGAAGAGATACTGGCTGACTTTCTCCCTCTCCCCTCAACGGGGTGAGGGGTGGGACCGACGAGAGGCTGCTCGTGGATGCGAAGATCCCGAGCCGCATCACCCCTCACCCTCAGTCCCTCTCTGGCTGTTTTGGATCGCAGCTATTGCACTGATCTTGTTTCCCCTCCACGCAGACGAGTTTCCAAAGGCCAATGAGCAAAAGTCCGACGGCTCCATCATCCTCCTTGCCACGAACGCCGTCGTGCATGGCAAAACAATTCGCTACGAACCGCAGTCACACAAAAACACCATCGGCTACTGGACCAAAGTGGACGATTGGGTGAGCTGGAATTTCGAAGTGAACACGCCGGGGAAGTTCGATGTGATGCTCACGCAGGCCTGCGGCAAAGGCAGCGGTGGCAGCGAAGTGAATTTCGTAATCGGCGAGCAGGTGCTCAAGGACATCGTGCCGGACACGGGCGCGTTCACCAACTGGACCAACCGAGTCATCGGCACGTTCACGCTCGATCGAGCCGGCGAATACACCATCGCTGTGAAGCCGGTGAAAAAGCCGGGGCTGGCGGTGATGGACTTGCGAGCGATCACGATGAAATCCCGCTGACCTGCGTTGGCGTGAGAGCAATTACCTAAAGCGGGGTAGGGCGCGATGTCCTCACCGCGCCGGAGTGAGGCGTCAATCAATCCTCAAGTCGTCGTTCCAATTGTGGCCCGGCGCGCTGGGACAGACGCGCCCTACCGGCCGCCAGCTAGAACCGCACGGTCACGTTCACGCCGCCGCCCGCATCGAGTTTTGTGTATTCCACTGCGCGCGAGTCGGAGGCATCGGACCAGTTGTAGCCCACGAATCCGCGCACGGCGAAGTTCGCGCACGGATACCAGCCCGCCGAGAGACCCACGGTTTGAATGATGTAATTGTCCGTGTGCGCAAAGTCGTTGAATTGAAAACGATAGAACGGTTGCACCGCCATATCGCAGGGCAACGCCATCGTGTAAGCGGCGAGGAAGGTGTGTTCCCAGCGTTCGCTGCGGTCATCGGGAATCTGGCCGAAAACGACGCCCGACGCAAAGAGTGGCCGCTCTTCATCCGTGAAGTGATAGCTGCCGAGATACGCCAGCGATACCATGCTCTTGTCGCACACGCGAAAATTTCGTTGCACCGACCAGCGCGGCACTGCCTCGGAATAAAACTCGTCATAGTCATCGTTGCGCCAGGGCTCGAAGCCGAGCAACCGCGTATAGTCGAAGCCGATCCCGAATTGGTAGTGTTTGGTTTGCGCGGTCAGGTTCGCGAACGCGGTCGAGGAATCGAAATCAAAGTCTTCGGCACCGAATTGCCTTCCTCCGCCCACAATGATGCTCGGAGTAGTGAACACATTGTCATTCCCGAAGTAGTTGAAGAACTGATGGCGATATCCGACCTCGGCACGATACGACGCCAATGCCGTGATGCACGGCGGCGTCATGAACGCTGCTTCGATCGAAGTCACGGCCACGCCCGCGCTCTTCTCGTTGTGCTCCTGATAAAGCATGTTGTCCGTGTAGAATGCTTGCGCATACAGACTGCCTCGAAACCATTGATGCTTCTTCTTCCGCAGGATCGATTGAGGGCCGACGTCCTCGCTCTCCTCTTCGTAGAGCGGCGGCACGGTGTCGCCCGGCTTCACATCGGCCAGCATTTTGTCCGTGTCGCGTTGGAGCCGGGTCGTGTCTGCCTGGTTCACACCGGGATTGTTTTGCGCGTGCAGATGCAACGCGACCGCCAGTGCCGAAATGGTAAGTAATGTTTTCTTCATGTCGGTTGCTAAAATCAAAATTAGTCGTTGCGGGTGCGGACGTCGTAAACGCCGTAACCGAGAGTCACGGAGTTGCGCCTTGGATCGATCCTCGCCGGCACCAGCGTTCCCGCCTGCTGCGTAATGGGACTGATGGGCAACGGATCGTTCGCCGAGCCTACGCGTCCAATCATCAAGCCCGTCTCTTCGTAATTGCCCGAGATGATGGCGATGTTCTGCTTCGCAATCTCGTTGCGAATATCGCCGAGCGAGGGCAGCGGCGTGGTAAAGCCATTTACCAATTGCGAGCCTTCGACCAGCTTGCCGAGATCCACTTTGACGACCGCGCCAAAATCCTGCGCCCCCACCGGGATGTAAATCATGTCGCCCGCCGTGAGCTTGAGGCTCTTTCCATTCGGCAATGTGATCGTGCCTTTGCCTTCGAGGAGAATGCACTTGAAACCGCCGTCCGCCGTGGAAGCCACGATGAGCGTCGTGCCGAGCACGGCCGCGCTCGCGCCGGCGGATTTAACCGTGCCGCCACCGCGCCCCGCCGGTGAGTGAAAGAGCACGCTGCCCTTTTCCAGATTCAAGACGCGCCCGCTTTGCTCGAAGGAAAAAATGGTGTTGGCGCCGATGCGCGTGAGCGTGTTGTCCGCCGCTTTCAATTCCGCGCGCGACTTGGCGCCCGTTCGGATTTTGTCCGGCGCGCGCACCAAGTCGTTCGCCTTGGCGTCCTTCTCGGCGGCTTGCGGCGCAGCGACTTTCACTTCGTTAACGACCTGCACCAGCGTGCTCTCGCGCAAGTCGGCCGCCCTGAGAAAAAGCCCGGCTAGTAAAAAAGTTCCCCAGATGATTTTGTATTTCATACCCGTTGCGTTGATGGCGCAGAGCAATGCCAGAAGCGGAAATCGAATGCAACGCACGAGTGGCGCGGGGTTTGAATTCGTTTGCGGCGAAGCAACGTGTCCGGTATTTCCGAAATCACATGACGGGAAAAGAGCGACGCACTCGGGTGCTTGCCGCGATATGTGGGATCGTCACCGCAATGGTGACGGTCGTTTATGCGTGGCGAGGGGCGCCCGCGCATGACGAATTACTCCTGGGCGAACTCTGGGCAAAAAACCTTTTTATAGTTCACGGACGAACGTTGGGCATTGACACCAACCTTGTCTTCATTGGGATAACGCAACCGAGTTACGGCGAGTTGCTGGGAGAAGAAGACGTTCGACAGCTTCCAATCTCCGCTGAACTCACTAACAGCTTTCCGTGGTCCAGAGAAGTTTGGGCGTATGCGGTTGAGAAACTGCTTTCGTCAGGTGCCAAGGTCGTGGCGCTCGATCTCATCTTTGCGGCCCCAGCCAAGGGCGATGCCAAGTTGCGAGAGATTCTGGACCGCTACGCTGACCGCGTCGTCATCGGGGCGAATCTTATCGGAGGCGATAGCGCAGAGGGAGCCAGCGCAGGTATCAGCTTCCCCACAGATTTGGTTATTGATTACAGCGATGCTGCAGCCCCTTGGCGCGACGACCGGGTCGGTTTTGTAAATTACGTTGCTGACGCAGACGACCGGGTACGAAAGGCGACATTTCAGATTCGCGGCGAGACGGGGTTGCCTCCAGACGGCCGCATGAGATCACTGGTCGCGCGGATGCTCGATAAGATCGGCAAGAATTCTTTGCTCCCCGTCGATGAAGATGCCCGTCTGTTTCGCTTTAGCGGGCCGCCGGGGACGTACGTTCCGATCCCGTTTTATGAAATTTTTTTACCTGCCTTTTGGACCAACAACTTCGCCGAGGGGCGTTTCTTCCGCGACAAAATCATTCTGATCGGTCCCGCAGCCAATATCTTTCATGACGAGCATCGCACGCCTTTTCCCGGTCCGACGATGCTTGGACCAGAGATTCACTTGAACGTGATGGCCGCCGCGCGGCGCGGTGAGTTTTTGGGAGAAACTTCGAAGGAGGCGGACACGGGAATCATCTTGGGAACGGGTCTCCTCGCGTGGTTACTCACTTGGCTAGTGCGGGCGCCTGTGCGCCGCCTTCTGGCGGCTCTCGTCCTGACCATTGGCTACATTCTCTTGTGTCATTTCAGCTTCGATCACGCGAATTTCGTTCTTCTCGGATTTTCGCCACTGTTGGTTCTAAACGTGAGCACCCTGGGAGGGTTCGCTTACGAATTTGTTCTGGAACGTCGGGAGAAAAACCGCACCCGTCGCACTTTGGAACGTTACGTTTCCAAAGACGTCGTCCGCGAGTTGCTCGACAATCCGCAGACCTATCTCAACACCCTCCAGGGCGTGCGCAAGCCGGTCACGATTTTGTTCTCCGACATACGCGGGTTCACGACGATGACGGAGGGCGCGGACCCGGCGCAACTCGTCACGCAACTCAACGAGTATTTCAAGGAGATGGTCGGCATCGTGTTCGCGGAGCACGGCTCGCTGGACAAATTTATTGGCGACGCCGTCATGGCGTTGTGGGGAAGCATCACGACTGAAGGCGTCGAGCGCGATGCGCAACACGCCGTCGCCGCGGCACTGGCGATGCGCCAATCCCTCGCGCGCTTGAACATTAACTGGCAGCAGCGCGGCATGAAGCCGCTGGCTTTCGGCATCGGCGTGAATCATGGCGACGTGATTGTCGGCAATTTGGGTTCCGAGGAAAAAATGGAAGTGTCGGTGATCGGCGATGCCGTGAACCTCGCCTCGCGTCTCGAAGGACTGACAAAAGAATACAAACTCGATCTCCTGTTGGGCGAAACCATGGCGTCGCTCGTTACCAGTCGCTTCATTCTTCGCACGGTGGATTCGGTGCAAGTGAAAGGGAAAACCAAACCGGTGCATGTGTTCACCGTGGTGGCAGACAAAGAGGCCGGCGGCGAATCTCCTCCCTGGCTGCCGTGCTACGAGGAGGGAATCAAGTGTTACCACAGCCGGAAGTTTGTCGAAGCGCTGGCGGCCTTCGCTGATTGTGTCCGTGAACAGCCGGATGATTATCTGTCGGAGCTTTACCTGAAACGTTGCCAGGAGCTCGTGGCGAATCCTCCAAGCCCTGACTGGAATACGGTGTTCGTGATGAAGTCGAAATAGCCTGCGTTGCGGAGCGCGCGGTTCATGGCCGCGGTGGCCGACATGCGATCATGATGTTCTCCTTGTGTCGCGGCTACAACCCAAGTCGCTTTTGAACGGTCAGTTAGGGACAAACCGAGGTTTCATTTGGTCGCGCCCCGCTTCAATGGCATTCTTCCCGCGTGCCTGACGGTTCCCAAGTCACCAGTCTCTATGTCCATGTGCCCTTTTGCGCGCACAAGTGCGAGTATTGCGCCTTTTTCTCCGAGGCTTCGAGCGGCGAACTCGTGAACCGCTACGTCGGCGCCCTCGTGCGGGAGATGGAACTGGTCGCGCACAATCTACAGCCGCGCACCGTGTTCTTCGGCGGCGGCACGCCTTCCATTCTCAACCTGCGCCAGTGGGAAACTATTCTGCGGGCCATGGAGCGGCTCAATCTGCTGGGCGCGCGCGAGTGGACCATCGAGTCCAATCCCGCCACCGTCTCGCTCGACAAAGCCAAACTGTGGCGCGACTTCGGCGTGAACCGCGTGTCCATGGGCGTGCAATCACTCGATGAGCGATTGCTCGAACGCCTTGGCCGCATTCACTCGCGCGAACAGGTTTTCAAAAGTTTCGACACCTTGCGCACCGCCGGCTTCGACAACGTGAACGTCGATCTCATGTTCGCCATTCCCACGCAGACGATGGACACCTGGCGCGCGACGCTCCGCGAAGCTATCGCCCTCGGCAGCGAACATCTCTCCAGCTACGAAGTCATCTACGAGGAAGACACGCCGCTCTACGTGCAACTCAAG
>DATHKK010000328.1:0-2887 GCA_035489355.1 Candidatus Limnocylindria bacterium | reverse complement strand
CGCATGGGATCGTTGCAGGCGCGCTTCTCCGCGCTCGGCGACTCGTGGCAGGACCAGGAGCACACAAAGTTTTCCGATGAGTTCAAAATCACGATCAAGGCCATGAAAAAATTTTCCGAGATGTCGGATCAGCACGTGCCGTATCTTTTGCGGAAGGCGCAACGCATCGAGGAGTATTTGAACCAGCGCTGACATGTCTGAAGCGCACGTCACATCGGTCGATGCCATCGAGAGTTTTCGCTCCTCGCTCATCAGTTATTTGGGAAAGACGCGGCCTTTGCTCGATGATGCGTGCGATGAAGTTTTCCGGCTGCGCGAATGGATCGAGCGGGATCGCCGCTTGCACTGGGAGAACGAAATCAAGCGTCGCCGGAAGCTTTTTGAAGCTGCGGAGCAGGCGTTGTTTAGCGCTCGTCTGGGAACGTTGCGTGAAGCGACCGGTGGAGAGCATGCCGCGGTGATGCGCGCGCGCCGGGCCTTGAACGAAGCTGAAGAGAAGTTGCGCATGGTGAAAAAGTGGGCGCTGGATTTCGATAACCGCGTTCAGCCATTGGTCAAAGAGTTGGACAGCCTACGCACCATGTTGGCCAATGATTTGCCGCGCGCGGTGCTTATGCTGGCACAGATTGTAAAGACGCTGGATGCGTATGCGGGGGTTCAAAGCAGCGCGAGTTTATCGATCGAAAATGAACGGCCAGAGTCGCCCACGGTCGCTGAACCGCTGACGGCGCCGAAGGAGAACGCATGAACATTGGCTCGACCGGGAAAATTGCGGCGGCCTCCACCAAAGATCTGCTGCGGAAATGGACGGAGACGCGCGATGCATGGCACGATGCCAGGAGCGCGGAGTTCGAGCGCCGCCACGTGCGCGAACTTGAGGCTGCGGTGGATCGCGCCGCGCCCGTGTTCGAGATGTTGGAAAAGCTTGTCACCAGGATCAGAAAAGATTGTGAGTAATTTGTTCACCGTCACTCAGGTCCGCGAACTGTTGGATTCGCTGAAAGGCGTGGTGCGCGACTTCGCCTCTGCCGAGGAAAAGCTGAACAAAGATTTTCGAGCTAAGATCGACGCGACGGAAAAGCGTTTCAAGGAGGAGAAGGAAGCGCACGCGGTTCATTTCACCACGCAATCGGCTGAGGTTGAAGCGTCGTATCGAAAGAAGAAGTCTGCGGTCGAAGCGAACTATGAACGGCGCAAGGCGCGCATCGCGCGGGCTCACAAGTCGAGTCACAAGCTTTCCGCCCGGCGGATCGACGATGACGAAGGCAATTGGAAATACAAGAGCCAGAAGGGACTGCTCGACACGAAACGTTTTCGCATCGATACGCTGGCGCGGAACGACGCGGCGCTGGCGGAATTCAATCAACGACTGACGGAGAGCCGGGGCGTGCTTTCGGCATCAGAGGAAGCGGCGGCGAAGGCCTTTCGCGGTTATGGAAAGTTCAACAAACTGCTCTCGAAGCCGGAAGGTTTTCGTGAACCGGATTTGTCATCGGAGGAGAATCAGCTTCTCGAGGAAGCCAGGAAGTTGCGCAGTGCGCTCGGCGAAAATCTTCGGCGGTTCAATCAGTTCCTTTTGCCAAAGGTGTTTCGCTCCGTCCCGCTGTGGCTGTGGTTTGGCTTGGTAATAGTCGCCGCCGCCGCGCTGCCGCCATTGCTCCAGCGTTCTGGCAACAGTTGGATGGGCTATCCCCAAGTCGGCGCGGGCGCGGCAATTCTGCTGGCGCTGATCTTGGCTCTGTATTTTTCCGGCCGCAGCAAAGCCGCCGCGCTCGCGAACACGATTGCGAATGAATTGGAAGCCGTCCGCCGGGTGCATGATGTCGCGGCGCTGAAAGCCCAGGCGCGTCATGCGCGGGAAATCGAGCGCATTGAAACCGAGACGAAGAACAGCACGGAGATGTTCCAGCAGAACTGGCAATCGGCAGTGGAACAAGCGGTCAAGGCGCGCGAGTTGTGGCCGGTGAGGATCGATGAAAAATGGCGGCGTGTGATCGAGAAGAGCGACCGTCAACATGCGGCGCGTGTTGCACGTGTCGAGCGAGAACACGAGGACGCCGTGACGCAAGTGCGCCAGGAAGCCGACGCGCGGCAGAAAGAGTTCACTGAAGCTCACGAAGCGAAGACCGCGAGATTCAATGCTGATTATCAGGCGCATTGGCAGAAGCTCGAACTGGAGTGGAAGCGATTAACTGAACCGATGTTCGCAGCGATCAACGCCGCCAATGCTGAGGCACAACGTGAGTTCCCCGAATGGCAGACGGCTCTTTGGCAAAATTGGAAACCGCCGAGTGCATTTAAGAATCTTGCGAAATTCGCGCAGCTCGAAGTGGACGTGAAGCGCTCCACCGAAGCGGCGCCACGCGATCCGCGTTTGGCTTTTCCGCCGATGGTTTCGCTGCCGCTCGTGCTCACGTATCCGCAGCAAGGCTCGATTTTTTTTGAGACGACGAAGTCCGGGAACGAATCGGTGATCGAAGCAATCAACAACATCATGTTCCGGCTGATCGCGACGTCGCCGGCCGGGAAGTTGAGTTTCACGATCATCGATCCGGTGAAGCTCGGACAAAATTTTGCGGGGGTAATGCACCTGGCGGACTATGAAGACAACCTGATCAACAGCCGCATCCTCACGCAGTCAGGACAGATCGAGCAACGCCTTGCCGATCTCAACGAGCACATGGAGAAAGTCATTCAGATGTATCTGCGCAATGAGTACGAAACGATCGCGGAGTACAACGTGCAGGCCGGCAACATCGCGGAGAAATATCACTTCGTGGTCGTGGCGGATTTTCCGGCGAACTTTACGGAGACGGCCGCCCGGCGCTTGCTGCATATCGCGGCGAGCGGGGCGCGCTGCGGGGTGTTCACGCTCATCCATTGGGAC
>DATHKK010000327.1:0-2649 GCA_035489355.1 Candidatus Limnocylindria bacterium | reverse complement strand
ACACTCTGGACGGCGGCATCCACGGCACCCGCGTCCAGCAGAGTGGCGGCGGCGCCGGCGATGGAGAAGGTGGACCAATCCCCCGCGCCCGGCTGCGCCGCGAAGCTGTTCGTGTAGCCGCCGGCGATGTTGGCGGCGCGAACGCTCGCAGCGCACAGGCTCAGGACAATGATAAGTGTTTGGGACAATTTTTTCATAACGCTACCGGTTGGATGTTGCGGAGAAGACAAATTCAGACCCGCATTTCGGGTCTGGAATTGAACGCGGAATGGACCCTTCAAAGAAATGCCCGTACGCGCGACGCGTTCGCGTACGAAGCCAAAGGTTGCTGGCTCTTGGTGCATGGGTGCGAGCACACTGTAAGCAACGTACCTACGCGTTGGCAACATTAAGAGTCGTGCGGCGGCGGCTTCTTTGTGAAAAAATGCACGCCAGGCGGGACCATCATCGTCGCCGTATAGCATTTTACTTCGCGCTGGCGTGCGGTCGGGTTTGCTTTTAGAACAGGCCCGTTTTCAACATACAGATTTATGGCGCAACGAATTGGATTTGTCGGAGTGGGCCGCATGGGGGCGAACATGGCGCGGCGTCTGCACGAGTGCGGTTACACGGCGGCCGCGTTCTTTGATGTCAATCCTGCCGCCGCCCGCGCTCTCGCCCAGGAAATCGGCGGCGAAGTGTGCGCCACGCTCGCGCGTGTCACCGAGTTGTCTGATGTCGTCCTGACCGTCGTGACCGACGATAAAGCGATGCGGAGGATTTTTTCACCACGCGGCGACAGCTTGCTCGCAAGCGCGGCCGGAAAGACTTTCATCAATTGCGCCACCGTTTCTCCCGACGTTCACGTGGAGGTCGAGAAACTCGCGCGTAAAGCGAAGGCGCAATCGCTCGAAGCCTGCATGGCGTCGAGCATCACGCAGGCGCGGCAGGGGACGTTGTATTTGATGTGCGCCGGCGAAGCCTCGGCGTTCAACAAGGTCAAGCCGCTGTTGGAAAAGTTAAGCGACGACGGGAAATTGCTCCGATACATCGGCGCGGCGGGAAGAGCGGCGCAGGTGAAGGCGCTGGTGAACATGGTGATGAACATCAACACCGCCGGGCTGGCCGAAGGTCTGGCGCTCGGTGAGGCGCTGGGGCTGGATCTGGCGATGTTGCGCGAAGTGTTTTCGCAAACCGGAGCGAACTCACGCGTCTTGCAGACGGACGGCGAAGACATGCAGAACCGCGAGCACTCCTGTTTTTTCTCGGCGGCGCACGCGGCGAAGGATTCCGGCATCGCGCTGCAATTGGCGAAGCAGAAGAAGATCGACGCGCCGCTGGCCACGGCCACGAAAAGGCAATTCGACCGGATGGTGAAAGAAGGACTGGGCGAACTGGACAAGTCCGGCATCGCCGAACTGACGTTCAAAGGCCGACGCAAGAAGCGGAAGTGATCCGCCGAGGCCGGTGCGCCCTCGTCCATTAGCCTGCTTTTTTGGGCGTGGGTCCGATTGCGCCTCGTTCCGGGTTCCTTTTCAGCATTTCATTGCCGCGCAGCGGGCCACTCTGGTAATTCCCTCTTATGCCACGCCATTATTTTGGAAGCGCCTTCGACCCGTTGCCCCGTCGCCAATTTATCACCACGCTCGGCGCGGCTGCGGCGGGCTGCGCTTTGACCGGTTGCCAAACGAGCCGTCCGCGAAAGATCTCCGCCAATGAAAAGCTGAATATCGGTTTCATCGGCGTGGCCGGTCAGGCGGGTTACAGCATCAGCAATCTCAAGGACCAGAACATCGTGGCGCTGTGCGATGTGGATTCGGACAATCTCGGCAAGGTGGCGGCGCAATTTCCCGCGGCCCAGACTCACCGTGATTTCCGCCAGCTCATCGATCAGAAGGGCATCGACGCCATTGTGATCGCCACTCCCGATCACACTCACGCAGTGGCCACAGCGGCGGCGTTGCGCAGTGGCCGCCATGTTTATTGCGAGAAGCCGTTGACGCACACCGTCTCCGAAGGGCGGGCGATCACGGAGTTGGCGCGGAAGACAGGATTGGTGACGCAGATCGGAACGCAGATTCACGCCGGGAACAATTATCGCCGTGTGGTGGAGTTGGTGCAGAGCGGGGCGATTGGGCCGGTGCGTGAAGTCCACGTCTGGGTCGGGTCCAATTACGGCGGCGGAAAATTGCCCACTGACCAGCCACCCATCCCGCCGAATCTCGATTGGGATCTGTGGCTCGGTCCGGTGACGCCGCGCCCGTATCATCCCGAGTTTGTTCCCTTCAAGTGGCGCAACTGGTGGCATTTTGGCGGCGGCTCGCTCGCGGACTTCGGCTGTCACTTCATGGACTTGCCGTTCTGGGCGCTGCAGTTGAAATATCCAATGACGGTTGAACCCATCTCGGGACCCGCTGTTGATGCGGAATCCACGCCGACATGGCTCATCGTTCGTTACGATTTCCCGGCGCGAAAAAATGAAAACGGCAAGCTTCCTCTGCCGCCGCTGCGACTCACGTGGTATCATGGTGGCAAACGTCCCGAAATTGTCTCCGACGAACTGTTCGCGAAGTTCAAAGGCGGCGTGCTCTTCATCGGCGAAAAGGGGATGCTCGTCTCGGACTACGGCAAGCACGCGCTGCTGCCCGAGGAGAAATTCAAGGACTTCAC
>DATHKK010000326.1:0-2479 GCA_035489355.1 Candidatus Limnocylindria bacterium | reverse complement strand
GGTGTGGCGGACAACTCCACGATCAGGCTCGGATTCAATTTACGCAGAGTGTCCTGCGCCGTCTCGCTGTAAGCCTTGTGCCCTTCGTCGAGAATGATTACCGGTTCAAGCAGGCGGATTGTGTTTCCCAGCGACGTCTTCACCTGCCGGCCCCAAAAGGCGTCCTCTTTCTCGAACGTGTCCAGGTTCGGTATGCGCTTGAGCAGCGCGGCATGGCCCTCGCGATCTTCCTCAGTCGGGAAGAAACCCTCGAAGGCTCCGGCGTCCTTGAACATGCGCAACGCCTCTTTGTTCGCGCGCGATGCCGACGGCAGCATGAGCAACAGCACGCACAATCGCTCCGCCACGTCCTGCGGCGTGAAGGCGTCCGACTTTTCCAGAATCAGGGTTCGCCCGGCCGACACCATGTCCAGATGCTGCCGGTAGGGATCATCGCGATCCTTCAACCGCGAAATCGTTTGCCGGTAGATTTGCAGCGTGGGGACAATCCACACCACCAGCCCGTTCTGCCGTTGATGGTAGAAGTTCTGGATGAGGTCGATGGTCTTCACCGCCAGCAATGTCTTGCCGCCGCCGGTTGGAATTTTCAGGCAGAAGGTCGGCAGCGGACGGCCCGCGCCGTCCTTGCGCTTCACGTAGCTGCGGCCCACTTCGGCCTTCTCCCACGCCTTTTCCGCGAAGTCACCCAGCCACTCGCCGCCGACGAACATCTTCCCACGCCACAAAGCCAGTTGCTCCAGGTAGATTTTCACCTCCTGCAACGCGTGTTCCTGATATTCTTTGAGCTTCATGGGGTTGAACCACAGAGGCACGGAGGCACAGAGGAGCGAAAAGACTCGGGAAGCAAAGCCACGGCCGCTCGCCTCGTCTTTGAACAGGTCGCCGCAGGCCACGCGCTTCACGCCATGCTTCAACACTGCCACGTTGAAATTGATCAGCAGGCCGAGCGATTTCTTGTCGAGCTTCAGATACGTGAGCAACTGAGCCTCGTGAATCGGATGCAACTCCGTCACCGCCTTGAGTTCCAAAATCAGCACGCCCTCGACCACGAAGTCGAGGCGGTAGCCGCAATCAAGCTGCACTTCCTTGTAGCGCACCGGCCGCGCCCGTTGCCGTTCGAACCGCAACCCGGCCTTGGTCAACTCGTAGGCGAGACATTCTTCATAGGCGCTCTCCAACAACCCCGGCCCAAGCTCGCGATGAATCTCAATGCACGCGCCAATGACCTTGCCCGTCAGTTCATTCAACGTCTTCCTCTGTGTCTCCGTGGTTCATTTTTCGGTTCATTTCTTCGGTTTCAGCGCCTTGTAGATTTCAAATGGCAACTGGCAGAAATCGATCTTCTCCTGTTCCAGATGGATCGCGTCCACGTATTTCGTGGGCGCGAAGACGAGGCGGCGCTTGCCGCTGCCCTGCGGCAGTTTGCGCGCGAGGTCCAGCGTGAGCGCGGTGTGCTTGAGAAATTCCAAGTCCGGCTTGTAGAAGAGATACACATCGTAACGCGCGCTCTCGCCGATGAAGCCGGTCTTCGTTTTGATGGCCTGCGCGTCAAACTCCTCGCCCGTGGCGGTGTAGAAGACGTAGGCGGCAAGGTCTTCGTAGCTGGGAAGCTTCGTCCCTTGAAGCAGCGTTTCAAGGCGTAGCGCGGCCCCGACCTCGACGTAAGTGAATGTGCCGCCGAGTCCATTCTGCAACGCCTCATCCTTCGCCTTGGGCACGCCGCGAATCACGCGGCGAATGCGCTCGGCAGTGATGTGCCCTGCATACTCCTTCTCCTCGATCAGGACGAATCGGCGCTTCCCGTTGTCTTCTTGGTTGAGCGTCAACACCGAGTGCGCCGTTGTGCCCGACCCGGCAAAGGCGTCGAGAACAATTGCATCCTTGTCCGCAACCAACCCTAGAAGGTCGGCAAGGATGTCAGAATCTTTCGGGAACGGAACCTCCGCCGCGTCCTTGCCGAGAATCTGCTCGACCATGAGCGTTGCGGCTCGGCCATCTTTGTAGAAGACCGTCGGCGCAGCCTCTTCAGTGACCTCTTTGAGGTAGGTTTTGCGATTGGGAATCGTAGTCTCGTCTGATCCGAAATGAATTCTTGGCGGCTTCTCTGCCAAAGCCTCTTTGGTCCTGTCTTCGTCCCATCGCCAGCCGGTTGACGGCTTCGCACACGGTTTTTTGGTGATCGGATGAATGATGTCGTAACGAGGGCGGCTTTCGCGCCCGTCATCGGGCCCCGCAAAGTCCGCTGGGAAGTAAAGCCCTCGGTCGTCAGACCAGTTGTAGTGTTTATGCCCCTTCGCAGCATCGGCGGCACTCAACGCGCGAAACCAAGCCATCATCATGACCTGACCCCAAACACTGGACAGTTCAAAACTGGACCTGCCATTGGTTTGATGTTGTTGTTTGTTGCGACGCTTCGTGACGGAGGGAGGGCGGAGCCCGACCGCAGCCGCGAAGCGTCGTGTCGCGCCGCAAACTCGTT
>DATHKK010000325.1:0-5332 GCA_035489355.1 Candidatus Limnocylindria bacterium | reverse complement strand
TTCCAAGTGGAACATCATCGACAAACGTCTGCGCATCCTGCGGCGGCAACTGGTAGGCGTGGATGAACCGTTGCTTGCGCGCGAGCGGCAATTCCACCACGCGCGACTTTACTTCCGCCAGCCAGGCCTCCGTCGGCTGGAATGGCATCAGGTCCGGCTCGGGAAAGTAACGATAATCGTGTGCGTGCTCCTTGGTGCGCATCTCTTCAGTGATTTGCGCCATATCATCCCAGCGCCGCGTGGATTGAATCAGCTTCCCGCCCTTTGACACGACGCCGATCTGACGCGGGATCTCATACTCCAGCGCTTTCCGCACGCCACTGAAGCTGTTCATGTTCTTGATCTCGATCTTCGCGCCGAGTTCCTTCTGGCCACGCGGGCGCACGCTGATGTTCACGTCACAACGCACCATGCCCTTCTCCATGTCGCAATCGCTGATGCCGCCATACATGAGAACGTCCTTGAGCGCATTGAGATACGCATAAGCTTCATCCGCGCTGCGCAGGTCTGGCTCCGAAACGATTTCCAGCAGCGGCACTCCGGCGCGGTTGAAATCCACGCCGCTCATCCGATCGAAGTGAAAATTCTTGCCCACGTCCTCTTCGAGGTGCGCGCGCGTGATGTTCACCCGCGCCGTGCCGCCATTGAACTCGAACTCCATGTGTCCATTGCGCGTGCTGGGCCGATCGTACTGCGTGACCTGATAATTCTTCGCGACGTCGGGATAGAAATAATTCTTGCGATCGAACTTGGCGAAGTGCGGAACTTCGCAGTTTAACAATAATCCGGTGAGCACCGTGAGCCGCATCGCCTCTTCATTCGCTACAGGCAGCACACCCGGCATGCCGAGGCAAACCGGGCAGACGTTGGTATTCGGCTCTGCGCCAAATTCATTGGCACACCCGCACCACATCTTCGATTTCGTTTTGAGCTGAACATGTGTCTCCAGCCCGATGACCGCTTCGTAGTCCATGAAAGGGATCAACTAAGTTCAAAGTTCTTGGGATAAAGAGAGCGAGCGTTCATGAAACACGAACGAGCCACTTGTCCTAAATATTTCTTTGTGTCAGCCAACCATGCGTCGGCTATCACCTTGTTCGGGTTTTCATGAGAGATTTCGTTTCGCGCGTCGGTAGCATCCTTCACCGCCTTCACGACAACTTCATCGCCCCATTTGAGGCCAAGTTTTTCCTCAAAATAGCGAGCGCGATCTTTGACCGATTTGCGATCTACTTCATTGACCTCTGCCGCGATTTCTTCCTCCAGAATCTTTTGGTAGCCATATTGAAAAAGCGATTCTCTCTGAATCTGCCTGTTCGGTTTCGACAACGCTAGAATCGAAGGGTTCGCTTTCAGGACTGCCGCATGAAGTTCCTTTAGGAACGCCTCAAAATGTGCGATCACCAGTAGGAGTTCACTGCGACTAAGTCCATCCTCCGAAAACTGCTTAAAAAAATATTGGTTCGCCGAACCGTATCGCTTTGAGATTTGGCGGAGATTGCTCTTTCGCAGGGAGTTGAATGTTTCAAGCACCAAGTCTTCGTTGTCGAAATGTAGCTCCTTGATGGCTTCTGTGGTCTTATCCCAGTTTTGGTTTTCCTCTGCGTGCTTCTTTGTCTTTATCGCTTGGAAAAAGCTATTCCTCTTCGCCTTGGACAATTGAGACAAGGCAAATCTCATTAGGCTGAACTGAACATCCAACTCTGAAAACCTTTCCTCAAACGAATCGAGCTTCACTTTCATGCTGGGGCCAACTCTGTCTTACGCGCGTTCGGCGTCGATTGAAACGGCTCTCGCATGGTCATACCCAATAAATCCAGCAACTGCTTGTCCGCTTCATAGCTGGGCGAAGGCACGGCTTTGGTCAGCATCGTCTGCGTTTCACTGGAGAAGATGGAGTTCGCGCCGGCAAAAAAACAAAACGCCTGTTCGACGTCCGAGAGTTTCGAGCGACCGGCCGTGAGGCGAACGTCCGCCAGCGGCACAAGAATACGCGTTGTCGCAATCATCCGCAGCACTTCCCAAAACGGCACGTCAGGATTTTCGCCGAGCGGAGTGCCGGGAACTTTGGAGAGAATGTTGATCGGCACGGACTCCGGCTGCGGCTGCATCGTGGCAATCGTGTGCAACATCCCGACGCGGTCTTCGATCGCTTCACCCAGCCCGATGATGCCGCCGCAGCAGACCGTCACGTTGGTCTTGCGCACGTTGCCAATCGTTTTCAACCGATCGGCGTAAGTGCGCGTGGTGATGATCGTTTCGTAGAATTCTTCCGACGAATCGACGTTGTGATTGTAGGCGTAGAGGCCGGCTTCTTCGAGTCGCTTGGCCTGTGATTCCGTCAACATGCCGAGCGTGCAGCAGACTTCGATGCCCATGCCCGTGACGTCGCGCACCATGTCCACTACGCGATCGAACTGCGGCCCGTCCTTTACTTCGCGCCACGCCGCGCCCATGCATACACGTGACACGCCGTTCTCTTTCGCGCGCTGGGCGATCTCCATTACGGTCTCTTTTTTCAATAGCGCCTGGGGCGTGATCTCCGTCTCGTAACGCGACGACTGGGCGCAGTATGCACAATCCTCCGGACACGCGCCCGTCTTGATTGAAATCAACTTGCACACCTGCATCTCACGCGCGTCGTGATGTGCGCGATGCACCGTGGCCGCGCGATAAACCAAATCGAGCAGCGGCAAATCGTGAATCGCGCGAATCTCCGCGCGAGTCCAGTCGTGGCGAACGGTGTCGGTCATATTCAGAAACTAAGGTTCGGCTTTTGTTTATGCCAGTCTGTCGATTGCTCGTAGGCGTGGGCGATTTTCAAGATGGTTGCCTCGCCAAAAGGCTTGCCCAGCAATTGTAAGCCGATGGGCAGCTTTGGGTTTGTGCTGAAGCCGCACGGGAGACTCACGCCGCAGTTGCCGGCAAGGTTGCATGAGATGGTGAAGATGTCGGAGAGATACATCTGCATCGGGTCATCGCTCTTCTCTCCGATTTTGAACGCAGGCGTCGGCGTCGTGGGGGTGACGATGGCGTCCACTTTCTCAAACGCTTTCGTGAAATCCTGGCGAATGAGCGTGCGGACTTTTTGCGCGCGCAAGTAGAAGGCGTCGTAGTAGCCGCTGCTCAACACGTACGTGCCGAGGATAATGCGGCGTTTCACTTCCGCGCCGAAGCCCTGGCCGCGTGTCTTGCTGTAAAGCTCCAGCGGATCGGCGCCGTTGACCCGCGCGCCGTAACGAACGCCATCGAAGCGCGCGAGGTTCGCGGACGCTTCCGCCGGCGCGATGATGTAGTAGGCGGCGGCGGCGTAGTCGGTGTGCGGCAATGAGATCTCGACGATCTTCGCGCCGAGTTCCTGGAGTTGCTTGACCGCTGCGTTTACCGCATCGCTGACGTCCTTGCTCAGACCGGGGATGAAATACTCCTTCGGCAAACCAATCTTCAGCCCGCGAATGTTTCCGTCGAGAGCAGCACCGTAATCGGGCACCGCTTCAGGAATGCTCGTGGAATCCTTGTCATCGTGACCGCTGATGGCACGGAGCAGCAACGCCGAGTCCCGTACGTCTTTGGTGAACGGCCCAATTTGATCGAGCGAGGAAGCAAATGCCACGAGGCCGTAGCGGGACACGCGGCCGTAAGTCGGTTTCAAACCAACACAGCCACAGAGCGCCGCGGGCTGGCGAATCGATCCGCCCGTGTCCGAGCCGAGCGACGCAAAGCATTCATCGGCCGCCACCGCCGCGGCGGAACCGCCGGATGATCCGCCTGGGATACGCGATGTGTCCCAGGGATTGCGCGTGGTGAAGAACGCCGAGTTCTCCGTCGAGCTGCCCATCGCGAACTCGTCCATGTTCAAGCGGCCAAAAACAATGGCCCCGGCGCCGCGAAGTTTTTGAATCACGGTCGCGTCGTATGGCGAAACAAAGTTGCCGAGAATCTTTGATGCGCAGTTCAGCGGATGTCCCTTCACCGCGAGCACGTCTTTGATCGCGATCGGCGCGCCGAGCAAAGGATAGCGTTCAGCCGTCGCGCCGCTCGCGATCAACTTGTCCACGTCTTCGGCCTGGCGCAGCGCATCGGCTTCGTCGTAGCTGAGAAACGCTTTGATGCTGCCGTCCACGCGTTTGATTTGCGCGAGACAGGACTGGACGGCGTCGCGCGCGGTGATCTCGCGCGTGACCAATCGTTTCTGGAGTTCTGAAATGGTGAGTTGATTTAACATCGAAGATCCAAAGCTGGATGCGTGAACGGCGCGGCGAGGCTATTCCACAATTTTCGGCACCTGGAAAAGTCCATTCACCTGCGAGGGTGCGTTGCGCATGGCTTCCTCGTGCGGCAACGACGGACGCACTTCATCGGTGCGAGTCACATTCACCAGCGGCACGGCGTGCGCAGTCGGCTCCACGCCGCTCACATCGAGTTCGTTCAGCTTGGCGATGTAGCCGAGAATATTACCGAGCTGCGCCTGGAATTTCTGTTCCTCTTCCGGCGTCAACGCGAGCCGCGCGAGGTGTGCAACGTATTTGACATCAAAACCCTGGGCCGACATGCGCAAGACGCTACGGAGCGAACTTCGAAGTTCAAAGTTCAAAGTTCTCAAAGGCGAAACACGGACGGAGTCACGGAGTGCGAATCGTGAAAGGTTTTTCGGCGTGGAGATTTCCGCTGCCACCGACGGCTGTTACCACCTGCGGAAACTTTGAGCCGTCTCTTTCGCAGCCGAAAGCGCGGTTCTATTCCTCGTCGAACTTGCGCTTGAGCAGCGCTTCGATCTCGTTCACGGCGCGGACAGCGTCCTGGCCATCGGCATGCACGCGGATTTTGCAGCCCGGTCCGGCGGCCAGCATCATCAAGCCCATGATGCTCTTGCCGTTTACGGTCTCGCCGTCTTTTTCCACGAACACTTCGCAGTCGAATTGATTGGCGGTCTTCACGAACATGGCGGCGGGACGGGCGTGGATGCCCAGCTTGTTGGACACGACCAGTTCCTTTTTGATCTTGTTGGCGGTGTTACCCGCCTTGTTCGCCGCGTTCATCTATTTTGTCGAAACTAGCGAACGGCATCTTTTGAATCCAATTCTTTTTCAAGCTTCCGTATTGTTGTGGGCCGATTTCAGTCTTTGAGCACGGTCAGAACCCGTGTTTTCCATCGGCGGAGAGATTGAACGTAAGGAGTTGAACGACGCGCTGGTGGCGGCGACGTGGACGAGAACGTGGTTACGAGACGCTGTAGCGCTCGCCGGCGCGCAGCACACGATACGGTTGCTTCAACGCTTCGCATGTGCGCACGAAATCGTCGGGCGACGCAGTGTTGAACTCAAACATTTCG
>DATHKK010000324.1:0-4706 GCA_035489355.1 Candidatus Limnocylindria bacterium | reverse complement strand
TCGCTGCTGGCGGACGACTGGTTGATGGCATGGATGGCAACGACGTTGGTTCCGGCCACAAGGATTGAACCGAGGTCGGTGATCGTGAGGACATGCGTGGTCGGTTCCAATGCTAAGGGCGCAGCGGCGTTCCATGCGAGTTCACCGTCAGGCACGTTCGTTCGGCCCACCTGAACTCCGTTAATCCAGGCCACGAAGCCATCATCGATTCGGATCGTTAAATCCAGCCGCGTGATCTGCGCCGGATCACTGATCACGAAGGTCTTGCGGTGATAAACGCTGAGCGTGGCCGTGGGGACGGCGGGTAAAACGATGTCCGGTTCGCCGTAACCAATGGGCGCATTGCCCGAAGTCCACGTGGAATCATCGAACACGATGGCGCGCCAGGCGGTTTGCGGGGTCGAGGCTTCCTGCGTCCCCACAAAATATTTCCAATTCGCGCCGAGATTAAAAAGCGAGGCCGCCGGGGCGGACATCACCAGCATCAGCGAAAACATGCACGGGTAAACGGCGAACGATAGCTTTCTCATACGATGTTGTCTTTCGATTGGGTGCAGAGACACGGTCCTTCGTTGGAAATGGAATGAGTCAAAAACCGGACGGCGAACGCATTTCTGGCAGCAAAAAACGCCGATCTTGAAACAAGAACGTAACAGAACGGCACGGATAGTTCGTGGCGCATAACGTCGTCTGGGTGTGAGTAGAGACTAGCGAGCAACGCTGAATGAACTCCAGACAATTTTCGCTTCGGGCTTAGATTCCCAAGACCGGCACGCGCGAAGAAAGATTGTCTGGAGGCCCCCAATCTCTAAAAGTCGCTGGACCGTGGGTACACGCTGCGGCGCTCTCCTGACATGACACGTTGTATAGTATTCGCCGTTGGCCTGCTTGCGATCGTCGCACTTTCCACTGTGGGATGCCGCGAGCAATCATCGCCGAAACGAGCCAATGCCGCGCCGCCTTCATCCAAAAGTTCGACCGACGCAAACATTGGTTCCGCGAGCGGGAGGCCGCTTGGGCAGGGTCAGGCGCTGGCTCGCCAGTATTGCTCGGCGTGCCATCTCTTTCCCGAGCCGCATTTGCTGACCAAACGCGAATGGGCGCACCATGTTTTCCGCAAATGGCGGTGTGGCTCGGCGTCGAGCCGATCAATTTCGAGGGCGAGAAAGACGGCAAGATGCTCGAGGAGGCGGGCATTTTCCCTACGTCACCGATCATCTCCGAAACCGATTGGTTCGCGATTTGGGATTTTTATGTGTCCACGGCGCCCAGCCATCAGGTCGCGCCGCTTCCGCGTCCCGCGATCGTCCTCGGCCTGAAAAACTTTCGCGCGCGTAAACTCAATTTCCATGCCGGCGCACCAATGATTTCCCTCGTGAAAATTGATGCGGCGCAGAAACGTCTCTTCGTCGGGGATTCATTCGCCGAAATGCTTGCGGCTGTGGATTCCACGGGACGCACTCTCGGCACGGCGTCACTCGGCAACACGCCGGTCAGCCTCACTGAGCAAAACAACGGACGCTTCGTCACGCTCATTGGGCGCATGTTTCCTTCCGAAGCACTCGAAGGCAGCGTCCTTTTCGTTCCCAAGGATTCCTCTGGAGCGACGGCAACATTGCTCGAAAAGCTTCGCCGTCCGACTCACACCGCTGTCGGGGATTTGAACCAGGATGGCCGCCCGGATCTGGTCGTGTGCCAATATGGGAATCGCCTCGGCTGCCTCTCCTGGTTTGCAGCGGGTGCCAGCGGCAAATTCAACGAACACGTTTTGTTGAACCAGCCCGGCGCGCTTCGTTCCGAATTACGCGACCTGAATGGCGACGGCAAACTCGACATCATCGTGATGATGGCGCAAGCGCGCGAAAGCATCCTCATCTTTTACAACCAGGGTGGCGGGCAATTCAAAATGGAGGCGGTCATCGAGCAGCCGCCCACCTTCGGCCACGCGGGATTCGAGCTGGCGGATTTTAACCGCGACGGTTTCCCGGATATCCTCGCGGCCAACGGCGACAACGGCGATAGTCCCACGCCTCACAAGCCTTACCATGGCGTGCGCATTTACCTGAACGACGGTCGAAATCATTTCCAGGAGGCGTGGTTCTATCCGATGGAAGGCGCTTACAACGCTCGGGCGGCGGACTTCGATGGCGACGGAGATCTGGATATAGCCGCCATCGCTTTTTTTCCCGACTTCGAGAAGCACCCAATCGAGAGCTTTATTTATTGGGAAAACCAAAGTGACTTACGCTTCGAACCTCACACCATCCCGGAAGCCAGTGCCGGACGTTGGATGACCATGGACGCGGGCGACCTCGACGGCGACGGGGATGCTGACATCGTGCTGGGAAGTTTCACGGCCGGGCCGACCACGATCCCGATACCCATCCGCGTTCGCGACAATTGGAAAACCAATGGCGCGGCGGTCCTGTTGCTCGAAAATCTGGCGCGGTAAAGAAACTTTGCCCTCGGGTTTGCCCAAAGGAATGGAGTGGCGGAAAGCACTGGCCAAATTGCAAAGCGCCTTAAAGTTCCGTGGAACGAGTGCCGACAAATACGCGGGGAGGTTACGCACGTTTGGAGTTTGGGTGAGCAGCCCCGCCTGGGAAACCGGGCGGGGCTTCTTTTCTCGCCCTTCTTCTTAATCGTAATCCGTCATCGTAATCACAATCCTACGCCGACAGAGAGATTACGATTACGAATCGGAGGCTTGAAAAACAGATTGCGCCGCTCAGTCTTCTTCGCTATTCCAAGCTCACTTCACGCCAGCCATGAAATACCTCACGAAAGAGCAACAACTGGTTCTTTGTGTCATTCTGCTTCTGCTGCTCACAGGTCTGGCGGTGAAAACGTGGCGCACGGCCCATCCGCAGAAACAAGCGGTGCAGGAGAACTCTTCCGTCGAACGCAAGCGATGAAAGGTAGCGCGCAGATTGCACAATTTTCGTTTCCATCTGCGTCATCCGCGAAATCTGCGGACAATCTGTCAGTGCTCAGCGTGGCTATCCGCGCGAAGCGTAGTAAGCGTCCACCTTCGCCCCCACGTCCCGATAGCTGCTGTCGTTTTCGTAAATCTGTTTGAATTGCTCGATCGCTTCCTCGGGCTTGTTCATCTTCTCGAAGACAGAACCGAGTTCGTAAAGCATCTCCTTCTTCTCGTCGTCGAAGGTGAGCTTCTCTTTCAGCGCATCCTGGAATTTCCGCGCCGCCATGTCGTTCATCCCGCGTTTGCCGAAGCAACGGCCCAGATACATAACGGCCGCCAGCCGGCGCTGCGGATTGTTCTGCGCCTTCTGAAATTCCTGAATCGCCTCGCTGATTTTCCCCGCGTTGAAATAAAGCTGCCCCAACTCGAAACGAATTTGCAGATCGGTCGGATACTTTTCTGCCCGCTGGCGGCAGGCTTCCAGTTGAAAGGCGATTTTCTGCGCATCGATTTCCGCCGCGCGCTGATCGTAATCCGCCGCGCCCGTGTCGAGCTGCGACTTCAGGTGCTCGAACTTCTTCATGTTGATCTCGGCGATGTTCTTCTCCAGTGAAGGATCGGTGCCGCCTTCCGTCGCACGAATGCGATCGAGGTACTCCAGCGCGCGGTCAAAGTCCTTCTTCTGCGCGTAAAGCTCGGCGATATTCCGCAGGACTTTCAGGTTGGCCGGCTCGCTCTTGAGCCGCGTTTCATATTCAGCAATGAGATTCTGCGTGACATCATCCGACTTCACGACGCGACCGGCCTGTTCGAGCGACACCGCTTCGCCCTTGTTCCTCAAAATGTCGCGATACGATCCGCCCGTCTCCGCGACTTCTTCGTAGCCGCCTTCGTGCAGCGTCTGGCGCGCGCTGACGTTCTTGATGAGTTGTAACAGTTCCGGATCGTTGGGCCGCGCGCGCAGCAGGTCCGCATAAACCTTTTCCGCCTTGTCGTTCTGTTCCGCCAGCGTATAGGCCTCGGCCAGTTCCATCGCGACTTCCTTGTCTTTGGGATTGGCCTTGTAAACAATTTCCAGCGAAAGAATCGCCGTCTTGATGAAACCGGCGATGAGCGCCGCGTCCGCCAGCAGTTTGTGCGCGCCCGCGCTTTGCGGATCGTTGCTCAAAATTTCCTCCGCGGCTTCGATCGCCTCCAACGGCTTGCTGCGGACTGAAAGCTGCGCTTTGGTGAGCGCCGGCTGCGACGTGGCGCCGCCGATCATCTTTTTGAAGAACCCCGTCTGGCCGCCGCCGCTCTTCTTGAACTGCGCGGCCCGCAGGGCTTCGCGCGCATCAAAAAATCCCGGCTCCATCTTCAAAACGCCGGACAGGATTGAGATCGCGTAGTCACAATTGTTGCGCTGAAAGGCGATTTTGCCCTTCTCGTACTGGTCGCGCAGTTGACGGGGGATTGCGCTTAAAGGTTTTTCTGGCATGGCGAAATGCTAAATTGCCGCGTTTTGAATTTCCATTGGAATTGCGTGCGCACACGCAGCGCCGGGTCAAAACTACTTACGCGCGAAAAACTTCCCAACGCCATCACGCGCCGTTAGCGTCCACGCACGCACATGAATTCGGGCAAAACGAACAAAGCCGCCATTCGGCTCCTGCTCTGGTCGGTCGCCGCCCTCGTCGGATTGTTCGTCGCGGCCTGGCTGGGATTTCATGTCGGCGGTTTCATCCTCGCGCATCCAAGTTTGTTGCTCGTGCCTTGGGCCGTGTTCATCGCGCTCATTCTTTAC
>DATHKK010000323.1:0-3827 GCA_035489355.1 Candidatus Limnocylindria bacterium | reverse complement strand
TGAAGCGTGATCGGGCCCGACGCAACTGGTCCGCCGCGCTCATCAGAGCGACTGAAATTCCGCTCGATAATCCAAGGCTGGGAGCCGATGCGTTTTGAAAAACTGATCCACGGGCGCGCGAATCGCGACAGGTTTGCGCGTGAACGGATCGCGGTAAGCCAGGCCCACCGCCCGCAATGCCATCTCGTTCGCCTCTTCTCCGTAAAGTTCATCGCCGATGATCGGGCAACCGGACTGCGCCAGATGGACGCGTATCTGGTGCGTTCTTCCCGTGTAGGGCCGCGCTTCGATCAGATGGCGGCCATTGGCGCTGGCGATGACGCGGAACTCCGTCTCCGTGGCCTTTCCTTCCGGGTCCACAACTATGCGGCCGATCTGTTTTGGGTCGGGTGCGAGGCTGAGCTTACAGGTCCACGTTTTCTCTTTGGGCTGGCGATCCGTCACGGCCAAATAAATTTTCTCCATCCGACGCGTTTCAAATAAATCTTCGAACGAGTGCAGCGCGCCTGGACTTCGGGCCAGCAAAAGAATGCCGGACGTTTCCGCGTCGAGCCGGTGAATGTATTTCAGATACTTGATGTTCCGCGATCGCGCCCAAAAATGCCCCGCGGCGATCGAAGACATCAGCGCGGCTTGAAGGTTCCAACTCGTCTTCTGCCAGGACACCGGCACCAGCATCCAGCCCGCGGGTTTGTCGATGGCCAGGATGGAACGGTCCTCGTAGAGAATTTTAAGCCGGTCCTCGCGACTCAGTTCGATGTAATCGGGTTTGGGCACAGCTAAGAAACCGCGGCGATGCGAAACTCAGAGGTCGCGCCCGCGATCGCGAGCTTCACGTTGTCACCTTGCTTGCGCTCGACGAGTTGCGCGCCCAGCGGCGACTGCGGGGTGATGACCAATACTTCCTGTTTCTCGTGAACCACTTCCGTGCCGCCCGCGCGCGGGCCGATGAAGTAGAACGCGCTTTCGCTTTTTGATTTTAGTTCCACCAACGCGCCCACGTCGATCGCTTCGGCGGCGGCGAATTCACGCACCGCCAGCGACTCAAAATCCTGAATCGCCTGCGCCACTTCCGCTGCCTGCTTCGACTGGCCACGCGCCAGATAAGAAGCTTCCAACCCGCGTGTGTCGTATTTGTTTTCCGCTTTGCTCGATTCGTGCGTGGCCTCGGCGTGCGCCGCGCGTGCTGCTTTCATCAGCAACTCCAGTTCGCTTGTGAGTTGCGCGATGATTTTCCTGATGAGGGCCGGTTTGTTCACGATGGAGCGCGACGATAAATTCACACGTCGCACAGGCGCACCGCTTCCGCGAGTGAAGCCGCCTTGTCGCGCAGCGGAATAAATTCCTGGCCGACGAAGCCTTTGTAACCGGTCGCAAGAATCGCCTTCATGATCGGCGCGTAACGAATCTCCTGCGTGTCATCGATCTCGTTACGGCCCGGCACGCCCGCCGTGTGGTAGTGGCCGATCCACGGCGCGTGCTTCTTCAAGCGCGTGATGATGTCGCCGTGCATGATCTGCACGTGATAAATGTCGAACAGCACCTTGACCCGCTCCGAACCGACTTGCTTGCAGATGTCCGCGGACAAATCGATGTCGTCGCAGAAATAATCCGGGTGGCCTTTCATCTCGACGGCGACACGCGAGTTCAACATTTCGAGGCACACCGTCACGTTCTTCGTCTCGGCGTGACCGGCGATTTTCTTCAAACCCTCCACCATGTTGCGCGTGCCTTCTTCAGTGGAAAGGCCGCGGCGAAAACCAGAAAACGTAATGATACTCGGCACGCCGGCGTTCGATGCGAGATCGATGTTCTTGCGGAGAGTTTCCAGGCATGGTTCATGTTCTTCCTTGTGCGCGAAGCCGCGAGAAAAACCGTGACTGCTCGCGATGGCGCACGTCATTCGCTTTTCTTTCAAGACCGGCCATAAGTCCGGGCTGATGAGTTCGACGGACGGCATTTTCAAACGCGCCGCGATGTCGATCAGTTCGCGCGGCTTCATCGGATTGAAACACCACGGGACGACCGACTGGCGGATGCGTCCCCGCACGACTCCGGGAAGATCGGCGGCATCCGCCGCGGAGATGGAATGAATTCCCACCGTCGCCAACGCCGTGGTCGCCGTCTGCGCCTGAATGAATGAACGTCGCGTCAATTGCTTTGCGTGCATGGCGTTCAGTTTGCGCAGCCCGTCACCCGGACGCAACGCCGATGCATGACATGGAAAGCATTATTGGTGGAGCGCGTCGCTCCGCGTGCGCCGCGAACGAGAGGGCAATGTGCCATGGTCAAAAGCTTACTCACCAACGGTGCGCGCGGAGCGACGCGCCCCACCTTTCACGGCGTCGCACTATTTTGGGCACGCCACCATCAAGTTGCGCCCGCTCAAGACCGCACCGCGCTCCAGACGTTCTCCGCTGGATACTGTTTGCCGTGCGTTTCCTCCGCGTGCAGCGACTCGAAGTCCCCGCGCAACAATTTCAGCGCGTAGCGTTCTGTATCGATCTCGCCGCGCGTGCGAACGCCCCGCCGCCGAAGGTAGGCAGCCGGTGGGCACCAGCCCTGCACGCTGTGCATCACGAGGAAAGTCAGCGCGGCGCCGCTGAGCAGCAGCCATTTCCTGCCTCCGCCAAAAAAGCTCAGCCCCACTCCGCCGAGCGCAATGCTGGCGGCGTTGATCGTAAGCATCCGATCCAGGTCGCATTCTTGGTCCAACTCCCCAAGCCGGCGATCGATCGCTTCCCTCGGCTGCGCCGCGTAAAAGCGAATGCGTTCTTCCAGCGTGGAATCGATGCGCTCCTGAACATCTTCCGGTGTGTGGGATCGAATTGCGTCTCCCTCGTGCTTGCCATTTTCTTCCATAAGACCTCCTTGCGGCGAATGTGTCCCGGCTCGCGCCCTTTCGCAAGTCAGCCACGTAATCTTAATCCTCCCGCGAAACGTCTTCTCGCTCGCCGCATCCGTGTATTGGATCAAACCATTCTCGATGCTTTCATCAACGCCATGAATCGCCGTGAATTTTTGACCGCCACGTCTGCTGCCGTCGGCTCCGCGCTGTGCGGCTGTTCGCATCTGGAACCGAGCGCGGCTGAGCCGATCATCGACATTCATCAACACACCAATTACGCCGGCCGTACCAACGCCGAGTTGATCGGCCACCAGCGCGCGATGGGCGTGACGCATACCGTGCTCTTGCCCGCGGGCAGTTATTTCGGTCTCGAAGTCGGCGCCGGCGGAAATGAAACCGTGGTGCGACTTTCGCGCCGGTTGCCGCACCAGTTCAGCTTCTTTGCCAACGAGGTGCCCTTTCTTCCCGAGCCGGAGCGTGAGATTCGGAAATTCTTGAAGCGCGGCGCGCTCGGCATCGGCGAACAAAAATTCCAAGTGGACTGCGACTCGCCAGCCCTGCAACGCGTCGCTGCCCTGGCCGCCGAATTCAACGTGCCGGTACTCATGCACTTTCAATACGATCGCTACAACACCGGCATCGAGGGCTTCCACAAAGTGCTCGAGAAATATCCGCGCGTGAATTTCATCGGCCACGCGCAGACGTTCTGGGCGAACATCGACAAGAACCACCAGCAGCCGGAATTGTATCCGAAAACGCCGGTGACGCCCGGCGGCCTCACGGATCGGTTGCTGAGCGATTACCCGAACATGTTTGGCGACACTTCGGCCGGCTCGGGATTGAACGCCTTCACGCGCGATCCCGATCACGCGCGCAGTTTTCTCGCCAAGCATCAGGACAAACTGCTCTACGGCAGCGATTGCAACGACAAGATTGGCGCGGGAGCGAAGTGTCAGGGCGCGCAGATTCTTTCCGCGAT
>DATHKK010000322.1:0-2946 GCA_035489355.1 Candidatus Limnocylindria bacterium | reverse complement strand
TGGCGATGGGCTGACGGATTGGGAGGAGCGCTCCCTCGGTTTCAATCCAGCGACATCTCACAGTGACCGACAGGATGGCCTGGACTTTCAGCGGCTCACCAATGCGCTGGTGGCCACGAGCACCATTTCTCTCGCAACGCTGGATGGCCGGATGAGCGAACGATGGGACGAGCCGAGTCTCGTGGCGGTGCGTCGGGTCAACGGGCTTGCACCGCTGTCAGTCAACGTCGCGCTTGGCGGAGTGGCGACGCCGGGAGTGGATTACAACGCGAGTGCGACGACTAATGTGACGATCCCCGCCGGCGTGCGCGAAGTGTGGATTGAGTTTCATCCGCTAGCCGACCTCGACGATGGCGAAGCGACGGAAACAATCACGGTGACGTTGCTGCCTGGCACTGGCTACTCCGTAGGTGCCAGCAACATTGCCACGCTGACGATCGAAAATGAAACGGCGACGAGCGCACCGTCCGCCAAAGCTGCGGCGCGCTTTCTGATCCAGGCCGCTTTCGGCCCGGATCAGGATTTGCCGAACGACGCGGACGACATTCCCGAAAATGTTGAAGAGGTGATGGCGCTCGATTTCTCCGACTGGATCGAAGATCAGTTCACGCGTCCCATCGGTTACATTCAGCCTTGGGTCGATTGGGCGGTGGTGAATGCTTCTGCGCTGGAACTCCACGGTAACTGGAAGGAATTTTCGTGGTGGGGCCGCGCCATGGGTTCGCCTAAGTTGCGACCTGACGCGCCGACGAATTCCCTTCCAGATCCGTTGCGACAGCGCATCGCGTTCGCACTCAGCGAAATTCTGGTGGCTTCCGATCGCCCCGAGCAACTCGCGACCGAGCCGGCCGGCATGGCGAACTACTATGATCTGATGGTAAAGCACGCTTTCGGCAACTATCGCACGCTGCTTTACGACGTCGCGAGACATCCGGTGATGGGCATCTACCTCAGCCATCTCGGAAATCAAAAAGCCGATCCCGTGAACAGGATTTATCCCGACGAAAATTTCGCGCGCGAGATCATGCAGCTCTTTAGTATCGGCTTGTGGGAGTTGAATGCGCATGGCACGCGGAAACTCGGCACGAATGGACAGCCCATCGCGACTTACGACAACAGCCACATTACCGAACTTGCGCGCGTTTTCACCGGCCTCTCATTTGGAACGAATGCAAACTTCACGCTCTACCCGCGCGACTTCACGGTGCCGATGAAATGCTGGGACGCCTACCACGATTGCAACGCCAAGACATTGCTCGGCGGGCTGCAACTTCCGGCGCGCACGCCTGGCTCCGGCAATACAGGCACGGCTGGTCTCGCGGATTTGGATGCGGCGGTGAGCAATCTATTCGCGCATCCCAACGTCGGTCCGTTCATTGGCAAACAACTCATTCAGCGGCTCGTTACGTCGAACCCGAGCACGAGCTATGTCGCGCGCGTCTCCGCCGCGTTTGCTGATAACGGCAGCGGCGTGCGCGGAGACATGAAAGCCGTGGTGAAGGCAATTCTCCTCGATCCCGAAGCGCGCGGCGCGGCGATGCTCAATCAGCCAATGTGGGGAAAACTGCGTGAGCCGTTTCTGCGCGTGGTGAACTATGCGCGCGCTTTCAACGCCACGTCGACGTCAGGCTACTACGCGCTCGATCAATTTACACTCGACCATCAGCAGGACCCGATGAACGCACCTAGTGTGTTTAACTTTTTCCTGCCCGCGCACAGCCCGCCGGGACCAATCACGCAGTTGGGACTTGTCGCGCCGGAGTTTCAAATCATCAATGCGAGCAGCGCCATCACCGGCCCAAACTATTTTTGGAATTCCATCGGCGGGGATCTGCACCGCTACGGCACGGGCAATCCCGCCTTTTCCGTGCGACTCAACGTGACCAACGAACTCGCACTTATCGTGCCCGTCAATCAGATCGGGCAAGACGTTCCCGCCGGGCCGGCCCGCGATCCGGATGCGCTCCTGCGACGGCTCGATCTCGTGCTGACGGGCGGCACACTTTCCGGCCCGCAGTTTCAGACGATCCGCGAGGCGATGCTGCGGATCAATCCGCCAACGTGGCAGTGGCATCGCGAGCGCTTGCGCCTGGCGATTTATCTCATCGTCACGTCGCCTGACTTCAACGTGCTCCGATGAATGAACTGATTTGATCTGCACTTGATATGAAACCCGGAACGAACCTTTCCCGTCGCAGTTTTCTCCGCCGGGCCGGTTGCGCCGGCATGAGCGCGCTGCCGTTGCTCAACACGGTCCTGAATTTGCGGCTGATGGAAGGCGTCGCCGCCGCGTCGGTCCCGGCGCCAGGCGAATACCGCGCGCTCGTGTGCATCCTGCTCGCCGGTGGCAACGATTCGTTCAACATGCTCGTGCCGCGCGAAGCGTCCGCCTACGCGTCCTACCAGTCATCGCGTTCGAACCTGGCCCTTACGCCTGCGCAACTCATCAACATCAATCCGATCGGTCTGCCGCAGTTCGGCGTGCATCACCTGATGCCGGAAGTCGCGAATCTTTTCGAGACGGGCCACGCCGCTTTCGTCGCCAATGTCGGTTCTCTGATCGAGCCGGTGCTCAATCGCACGCAGGTGAGCCAGAACCTCAGGCGGTTGCCGCTCGGGCTTTACTCGCATTCCGATCAAATCGAGCAATGGCAGACCAGCATTCCGCATTCGCGCAGCGGCATCGGCTGGGCCGGGCGCATGGCGGACTTGCTGAAGGATCTCAACGCGAACCAGACGGTGCCGATGAACATCTCACTGGACGGCGGCAACGTGTTTCAAACCGGGAACAGCGTAGCGGAATATTCCATCACACCGAGCGGCGCCGTTGGCCTGTCTGGCTACAACGTGGCGTGGCAGCAATATCAGGATCTGCAGAACGCGATGAGCACTGCGGTGGACAGCCAGCTTACACAGCAGTGCTCATCGCGTTCTGCAGATCCTGAT
>DATHKK010000321.1:0-2086 GCA_035489355.1 Candidatus Limnocylindria bacterium | reverse complement strand
GGATCCACATGGAAAATCATTACGACCACTACCATGTGAACACGGTGCTCTTCCAAGGGACGGATGTCCTCGCCTACTCCGCGACGACGGGCAAGGTCTATAAGATGTGGCCGGGGCCGGTGACGGAAATTATCGAGCTGGAAAAGCGCTGCCACAATGTCGGGCCAACGAAGTTCGGCTGGATCCGCAACGTCTCCGGCAAATCGATCGTCAAAGTGGGGGACCACGAAATTTATACGCCCATTCGTGGTGATAAGGGAGAGTTCACCAACCCCGGCTGGCTGCGCGGCCTGGCGTGGCTCAGCGAGACTCGCATCCTGGTTGGCTCCAGCCCGACCATGCTCCTCGAGATCGATCTCTTGGAGCGAAAAGTCGTGGCCGAGATGAAACTCGAAGATGATCCCGGGTGGACCACGCACGGCATTTACGTGGACGAGCGCAAGTGTTGTGAAACGCCTGTGAACGGCATCCAGGCGCACAAGCCATCCCTTGCGCCTCGCCGCAGCAACAAACCTCGCGGGGTGCGCAAGCTGTTCAAGAAGCTCGGTTTCTGACCCGCTCATGACGCCGCCGGGGTGTGGGCTTTACCGCGAGAGAACACAGGGCATACTGCCGCGCGTGCTGTCGAAGGATTCTGTCGTAACGGATTTTGACGCGCGTCTCCGGGACATGTCCGTCAGTTTTGTGCGGGAGAATCGCGCTGGTTCCCCGGCCGTCATGATTGCTTTTGGCGGCATCAAGCTTGGCCTCGGCGTCCCCACGTTCGAGTTCTTTCGGCTCGCGTCCGATCTCCCGGTCCACAAGCTCTTTTTCCGCGATGTCCATCAGGCCTGGTATCATCGCGGGTTGCCAGGCGTCGGCGCACGCATCGATGAGATTGCGGCGTTCATTCAACGCGAGATCGGCAGCGTCGGAGCGCGTCGCGTCGCGGTCTTCGGCAATTCAATGGGTGGCTACGCGGCGCTCCTGTTTGGCGCGTTGATCCAGGCTCAAGAAGTTCACGCGTTCGCGCCGCAAACATTTTTGTCGCCGTGGCAGTTGCTCAAGAGTCGGGACTTCCGTTGGAAGCGTGACATCTGGCGTGTGTATTTGTCGGCAGACTATCGCAGACATCTCGATCTTCGCGGGGCGTTGTGCGCCGCAAAGAAAACACAATTTCACGTTCACTTCTCGCCGACGAATCGCCTCGACGCCCGGCACGCCCGGCACCTGGCCGCATGCGCCAACGTGCATCTCCACGCGCATCCGGAAGGCGGACACCGCGTCGTCAAGGCACTGCGCGACAATGGCACGTTGCAACAAATCGTTCGCAGCGCGATCGAGGAACCTTCGGCAGAAAGCGGCCCGCACCTGGATTGAGTCCTGGCCAGCGTGCTGCCGGTTTGCAACCGGCAGTCCGGCTCCCTCCCTTCCAGCACGCAGAGAAAGAGATTCACGCGTTCTGAGCTCAGCGCGCTTCTGCCAGTTGCAAACTGGCAGCACGTTGACGGATCTCCTGCAACCGTCCGCAAGCATTCCATCGTTGCGCGGCCGATGGGTCGAGCGATAGCCTGCGCGCCAATTGTGAGCGTCATGAGCGAACCACAGCCAGCATATCGAGGCCGTGTCAAATACACCGGGACGGACGCCCGCGCCTGCCAGGGTTGCAAGCCGGACGAGTTCGCGCGCTTGAACCTCATCCACACGTTGCACCTCACGGTGTTTCGCCGGAAGCCATGATCGTTCTGGGACTCGGAGGGGCCGTCGGGCACGACCCCGCGGCCGCCATCGTGGTCGATGGCAAAGTAATCGCCGCCGCCGAAGAGGAACGGTTCATTCGCGACAAACACGCCAAGGGCCTTCAGGCGGAACAGGCAGCGCAATTCTGTCTGCACTTCGCGGGCGTCAAACCTTCCGATGTTCAAGCCGTCGCTTACCCGTTTGCGCCCATCAGTATTCTCGGGCCGGCCCGCTGGCATTACGCGCTGCGTCATTGGTATGCGCCGGATCGCGCGCTGACGGCGCTGTTGAATGGCAATCGCCGCTATCGGCGCAACGTGCGCGCAGTCTTCCAAATGCTCGAACGCATCGGCATCGACCCTCGCAA
>DATHKK010000320.1:0-3096 GCA_035489355.1 Candidatus Limnocylindria bacterium | reverse complement strand
GAGGCTTACACCACTCGCGCCCGCGTGCTGTCCAAGCTGGGCAGTTTCCGCGCGGCAGTGAACGATTACACACGGGCCATCTCGTTTGGCAAACCAAACCCTGAACTGTTCATTGAACGAGCGGCCGCGTGCCGCTCGCTCGGCAAGCTGGAGGAAGCGTTGCGCGGGCTGGATGAAGGGATCAAAAAAATGGGGCCACTCATCACGCTGGAGTTGCCCGCGGTGGATTTGGAAATCGCCTTGAAGCATTACGACGCGGCGCTCGCCCGCATCGACGCGGCCACCGCGCGGTTGCAACGGAAGGAAACATGGCTGGTGCGCCGCGCGGAAATTTTGCACCAGGCCGGGCGCGAAGACGAAGCGAAAAAAAATTACAATGAGGCCCTGACTGCGATCGCGCGGTTGCCCGCATCTCATCGCAGCACCCGGGCGATGGTGGATCTCGATGCGCGGATTCGCGCCGCCCTGGCGACGAATCAGTAGGCTGGCACAACGGCGTGAAAGGTAGAGCCGAACTGGTCGCCGGTGAACGGAACCCTTGTTACGAATGGGCGCCGCAAGTCGGTTTCTGTTCCTACCACTGAAGCTCAGAAGTTTTTCCAATTGCGCAGCGAGCGTTGACTGGATTGAACAGCAATCGCGATTTGAATTTCACGTTCGTCCCGCGCCAGTGTATCTCCAGAACTGCTGATGAATTCCGAAACACTCCAGTTCCTGGCCAAGCGCGATCCAATCATGCGTCGGCTGATCCGCGCCCACGGGCCTTGCGGCATCAAACCGAAGGCGCGGCTTCATCCGTTCCAATCGCTGGCCCAGGCCATCGCGCATCAACAACTCAACGGCACGGCGGCGAACACGATCCTTTCTCGTTTCATCAAACTTTTCCCCGGGCGCAGATTTCCACGGCCAGAAGATCTGGCCAGTGTGCAGGACGACGCCATTCGCGCGGCTGGTTTCTCGCGCGCGAAGATCGCCGCGCTCCGCGACCTCGCCGCCAAATCGCTCGACGGCACGGTTCCTTCCTCGCGCCACATTACCAAGCTCGCCGACGCGGAAATCATCGAACGCCTCACCGCCGTACGGGGCGTGGGCCAATGGACGGTGGAGATGCTGCTGATTTTCAAGCTGAACCGGCCGGATATTTTGCCCGTCGATGATTTCGGGGTGCGGAGCGGTTTTCGTCACGCGTATGGATTGCCGGAAATGCCGAAGCCTAAAGAGCTGCTCGCGTTCGGCGAACGCTGGCGTCCGCATCGCACGACAGCCGCGTGGTATCTGTGGCGCGCCGCGGATAAATCCAAAGAGAAGAAAGCGTGAAGCGGACGATCCATCTCGGGGCCAAAATAAAATACCGCCAGTCTTTCGACTGACGGCCCACTTAAGGAACTACGGAATCAATCTGCTCTTCCTTCGTTCCGACGCAACAACAAAAAACCGCCAGCATCTCGCTGACGGTGTTTTATGTTCAGTTACTTGCGTAACCTCACAAAAACCATGACACGCGAATTCGGAAGGGCAACACGTTTCTTCAAACTCCTTCGCGGTGCATCAACCTTCTCGGTCTCAATGCAAGATCGGCACGGGATTGGGTTCACGAATTAGCCGCGCGTCCAGATCAAGAAAGAAGTCGAGGCGGCGATCCGTTTCCGCATCGTCAATGGCGCGCGCCATCAGAATGTAAGTGGCGTAATGGTTGCCTTCCGACTCGACCAGGCCTGCGTAGAAGTCCGCGAGTTCAGTGTCCGTGTCCCGCAGAGCGCTCGCCAGGATTTGAAATTTCTCGCAACTGCGGCCCTCGATCAGCGAACAGCAGATAAGATGATCGATGACTTGCTGGCGCACTCCGTTACGCACAGCGCGCATCAGCCCGCTGATCCAGGCGCTAGGAAAAGGCTGGCCGAATTCGAGGCCGCGCTTGCGCAATAATCCCAGCACAAGCTGGAAGTGTTGTAGTTCTTCGATGGCGATCGCGTTCAACTCGTCCACGCGTGAGTAAAGGTCACGATACTTCTCGAGGTTCAGCGCCGTAGTCGCGGCTTTGCGCTCCAGGTGCGCGTGGTCCACCAACACGGCCGGCAGATTACCGAGCACTTTCGGCAGCCAGTCCGCGGGAATTTTCTCACGCCACAACAGCACGCGCGTTGTTGTCAGGCCAGTCCGTGTCGCTCGCAAGCGGCAAAATCCCTGGATCGCCAATTCAGCAGAGCAATTGCGTATTGCGCGGAATGAAGGAAATTACATCGGAAAAGGAGGGACACACTATGTTTGAAGAATGGAGGATCTTGCACATCGATGAGGACGACATCGAGAGACGCGAATTCTGCCGCGCGCTGGAACAAAATCAATTCGCCGGCACATGCGACACCGTGCGCAGCATCGCCGAAGGGAAGTCGTGGCTCGAAGAATCGGTTTACGCGCCGCACTTGCGCGCGCGTCCCGACATTGTGGTGTTGAACTGGCACGCGGAGCGCGACAATGACGTCATGGATCTGGTGCGATGGATGCGCACGCAGCCGCCCTTTCGTGAGACGCCGATCGCCGCCTGGGTGGGGCCCGAAACGCCCTCCAGCATTCGCGAGCGCGCGAGGAGCGCCGGCATGACTGAACTTATCCATAAGCCGCAAACCTTCGAAGGACTCGTCGAACAGGCGGAGGAACTGCTCCAGCGCTGCGTGAGCCGCTGCGTGGCGCGGTAGCTCTGGCAAGTGCTGCCGGTTTGCAACCGGCAGTCGGATGCGTTTCAAACGCCGAAAGAAATTGACGCGCCCGAACTCGGTGCGCCTCTGCCAGTTGCAAACTGGCAGCACGTTGACGGGGCGCTCGCTCACACTCGCGCCTTTTGCTTTCCGCGTCCCATCCTCTTCCTCTATAACCCGCGGCGTGTCCGCTCCGTTTCAGAAAGAAATCTCTGCTGCCACGCGCTATTGCGCGGTGTACGGACATCCCGTGAAACATTCCGCGTCGCCCGCGATGCAGAATGCGGGCATTGCCACACTCGGTCTCGATTGGCGCTACATGGCCTTTGATGTGCCGCCGGACGACTTGCGCGCCGCCCTCGTTGGCGACAAGGCGATGAAATTTGTCGGATTGAATCTG
>DATHKK010000319.1:0-4108 GCA_035489355.1 Candidatus Limnocylindria bacterium | reverse complement strand
TGTTCAAACACAGAATGTTCGTCTTCCGGTAGCAACTCTGTTTTGCGGCGCAGGAGGACAACGCATGCCGAATCAACATCAGGCTCGGGAAAAAAGCAGCCGCGCGGAATCTTGAACGATTCCTTGGCCGCGTAGCGAAGTTGCACGAGGAGCGTGAGCAAGCCATAATCGTCATCGTCCGCCTTTGCCATCAGGCGGCGCGCGACTTCGAGTTGCAGCGTCGCCACCAAACGCTCGGGACGACGTGGATTCTGCGCCAGTTCCACGAGAATGGGTGACGCAACGGAGTAAGGAAGGTTAGCGACGAGTTTCCAGTTGTGCCAGTCACGGGAATGATCCTTCATCACGTCCAGCGCATCGGCATGTTGCAACTCAAGATTCGGCGCACCGACAAAACGTTCGCGCAGCACGGTGACCAGCCGCGCGTCCTTTTCGATAGCGAGCACGTGGCCTGCGCCGGCCAGTAATATTTCCGTCAATGGGCCAAGGCCGGGGCCGATTTCAAGAACGCTGTCAGCACGTGTCAAGTCGGCGGCCGTCACGATGCGGCGTAATTGATTCTGGTCGTGCAGGAAGTTTTGCCCGAGCGATTTTGTGAGTTGAATGTCCCGCGAGGTCAGGAGTTCGCGCATTTCCGAGAGCTTCATAGCGCAAGCGCCTTTCGAAGTTCAGTCACCGCGTGGTGGAGTTGGCGTTCTGAAATCGTCAGTGGCGGGGTGAAGCTGATCACGTTCGCATGCTCGCCTTCGGGCAGAAAGAGGAAGCCGCGATGAAGCAACTTCTTAATAGCGTGCAGCGACAATTCGGTCGCAGGCGAACCGTCAGGATTCAACAACTCCAATCCAGCCATCAATCCAATGCCGCGCGGACGGCAAATGACTTTGGACTTGAGGTTTTGGAGTTTGGACAACTCGCTCAGGAGCATTTTCCCGAGTCGCGCGCTGCGCTCAACGAGCTTGTGTTCGCGAATCTCTTGGATGTTCGCCAACGCCATCGCGCATCCCACCGGGTGGCCGAGAAAGGTGCTCGTGTGGATCGCTTCGCCCTTGCTCAACGGCCATGCCTTGTCCATGACGTCCGCTCGTCCGACGCAGGCCGAGAGCGGGAAGCCGCCGGTCAACGCTTTGCCGAGACAAATCAAATCCGGGACGGTTGCACCATGTTCAGAAGCGAACCATTTTCCTGTCCGACCGAATCCAGAATATACTTCGTCGAAAATCAACAACGCCCCGTATTGAGAACAGAGTTGTCGCAGCCAGTTCAGCAACGGTGCGTGGATAATTCGGATTCCACCGCGAGCCTGTACCGGTTCCACGATTACGGCGCCAAAGCGTTTCGATTTGAGCAACTGTTCCGCCTGTTGGCGAATCAGTTCAGCATTTCCGCAAGGCCCCGGCGGACACTCGCATAGGTCACACTTTGGAACTGGCAGGAAGTCAGCAAACTCAACCAACTGCTCCCGAAATGGAGAACGGAAAATGCCTCGATGTGTTGCGTTCAACGTTCCATATCCGAGTCCATGATAAGCTCCTTCAAAGGCAAGAACACGTGATTTGCCGGTTGCAAGCATTGCGGTTTTTAATCCGGCCTCCACAGCTTCAAAACCGGAGTTGCAAAAGATGGTTTTGGCGTGAGCCGGGAATTTCACATTCATTCCGCTGCTTTCCCTGAGCCGCGCCCAACGCTCGAAAGTGATTCGGCTCAGTTCCCGCGCCAGTTCCGCCTTCAACGCGTGCGGATGCACGTCGCCCATGGCGTGCATCAACTTCGCCATTTGCTTTTGGCCGGCGCGCACCACGCGAGGGTTCGCATGGCCCGCTGCCGCCACGCCGAAGGCCGCGGTGAGATCGAGATACTTTTTCCCTTCGGCATCCCACACATGCACACCACGCGCCCGCTCCCACACGATGGGCCACGAGCCGTCGGACTCGACGAATGTGACGTTGCGCGACTCGTAGGTGCGGAGCAGGTCGAGAGTTTTCTGCGTGGCGATTTTCAAACGCCCCTTTGTTCGACCGGCCAGATGAACTTGTGCATCTGCAACTGAAAGCGCACCGGAAGCGCATCGGCGATAATCTTTTCCGCAAGCTCCCGCCGCGTGATGGGCGTCTGTCCCGCAGGAACGCGCTTGAGTGATGGATGCTGCTGCTCCGGCGCGAGCGGTTGCACCCAGGAAAAGAGCAGCGGACAAATTTCCGCCAGCCGATGCTGCGCAATCTGTTCCTTCGCCCAGTCGTAGTCTTCCTGCGTGCCGACGACGAACTTCACTTCATCCACCGCTTTCAAATGCCGGATGTTCTCCAGGCGATTTCGTGCGATCTCGCCGCTGCTCGGGCATTTCAAATCCATGACGCGTCGCACGCGTGAATCGATCTTAGAAATGTCGTGAGCGCCGCTGGTCTCAATGAGAACGGTGAAGCCTTCATCGCACAATGCCTTCATCAGCGGCAACGCATTCGGCTGGAGCAAGGGTTCGCCGCCGGTGAGTTCGATCAGCGGTAGCTTGTGTCCGCCCACGCGCGCACTGAACGGCACGGTCAACCGCCGCACTTCCGAGAGAATTTCTTCCACGGGCTGCTTCTCACCTTCGGTGAACGCGTAGGCTGTGTCGCAATACGAGCAGCGAAGATTGCACGCCGTCAGCCGCACGAAGACGCACGGCAGTCCGGCGAAAGTGCTTTCCCCTTGCAGGCTCAGATAGACTTCATTGACGACGAGCGAGTCGGACACGGGCGGACAGTAAAACTCCAAATCCCAAATCCCAAATCCCAAATAGGCCCCAAGCCTGGGCAAAATTCCAAATCAAACCCTAAACCAATCCCAAGGGCCCAAATCTCAAACTCCAAAATGGACCGCTCGGGATCGAGGAAGCTGGTTAGAATTTGGAGCTTGGAGCTTGTTTGGATTTTGGGATTTGAAATTTGGAATTTCCTCCGCGTTTGGTATTTGCTTTGCCATGCAAGTTTACGATCACCCGACGTTTCACATGGCCTGCCAGCAATTCGACCTGGTGGCCGACTACTTGCAGATTCCCGCCGCGGAGCGCGACCGCCTGAAATTTCCCAAACGTTCGATGATCGTCGCGCTGCCGATCCACCGCGACGATGGAAGCACGGAAGTGTTCACCGGCTTTCGCGTGCAACATCATCTGACGCTCGGCCCTACTAAGGGCGGGCTGCGTTATCATCCTGATGTGAGACTCGGCGAAGTCGCCGCGCTGGCCATGTGGATGAGCTGGAAGTGCGCATTGACCGGCTTGCCTTACGGCGGCGCCAAAGGCGGCATCACGTGCGATCCTCGATTGCTTTCCATCCCGGAATTGGAACGTCTCACCCGTCGTTACACGCAAGAAATGATTCCGTTCATCGGCCCGCAAATCGATGTCATGGCGCCGGACGTGGGCACGAACGAGCAGATCATGGCCTGGATGATGGACACCTATTCCGTTCACATGGGCAGCACGGTGTCGAGCATCGTCACGGGCAAGCCAGTCGGGCTCGGCGGTTCCGTCGGACGCCGTGAAGCCACTGGCCGCGGTGTCAGTTACCTCATCAATCGCGCGATGGACGTGCTCGAACTTAAGGCTGAGCAATGCACGGCCGTCATTCAAGGTTTTGGAAACGTCGGCTCTGTCACCGCCTACTCGCTCGCGAAGTATGGCGTGAAGATTATTGCTGTCAGCGATGCGGGCGGCGGCATCTACAACAGGAATGGCCTCGATGTCTGGGCGTTGGAAAAGCACGTGGAGGAGACGAAGAGCATCGCGAACTTTCCCGGCGCCGAACCGATCACGAACGAACAGTTGCTGGTAACACCTTGCGACATTCTGGTTCCAGCCGCGCTCGAACGGCAGATCAAGGAAGCGAACGCGGGAAAAATTCAGTGCCGCATCCTCGCCGAAGCGGCCAATGGCCCGACTACGCCCGAGGCCGACGTGATCATCGCGCAGCGCCCGGAGATTTTCGTCATCCCGGACATTCTGTGTAACGCGGGCGGCGTAATCGTGAGCTACTTCGAATGGGTGCAGGACTTGCAGAGCTTTTTTTGGACGGAGTCCGAGGTGGTGGACAAATTGTTCCGCATCCTCGAAACCGCCTTCACGCAAACG
>DATHKK010000318.1:0-4832 GCA_035489355.1 Candidatus Limnocylindria bacterium | reverse complement strand
ATTGGTCTTCAGCGGTGATTCCGGTCTCAATGCTTCACTGGTGATCGAAACTTCCGCGCCAAGCGTCACCATCGAATCCAGCGCCAAAACGATCTCCGTAGCTGGGTCTTCAGGCGGCCGAAGCAGGTCTTTGCGGGCGCGCATAACGGCAGCGTCCGACGCGCCGCTGGGTGTTCGCGAAGTGCGTGCGGTGGGCCCGACTGGAATATCCGAGCCGCTGAACATTACTGTGGGCGCGGTGCCAGAAGTCGCGGAGATCGAGCCGAACAACGCCATTGAGCAGGGCCAGATGATTGCGATTCCCTCAGCGGTCGCAGGCAAAATCCAAGCCGCGACCGAACTGGATTATTTCCGTTTCAAAGCCAAGAAGGGCGAGCAACTGGTGCTCGAAGTCGTGGCGCAACGCAGTGGCTCGCCACTCGATTCGTCGCTGGCCCTGCTCGACGCGAAGGGGAAGGAACTCGCGCGCAGTGAGGACACACGGAGTTTTGATTCCGTGATTGAATTCACCATTCCCGAGGATGGTGACTACTTCGCGCAGCTTCGCGACTTCCAGTATCGCGGCGGCCTCGATTATAAATACCGGTTGTTCATCAGTGCGTTGCCTTTCGTGAACTACGTCTTTCCCTTCGGCGGCCAGCGCGGGAAGCCGCTGGAGATTTCCGTGGTGGGTCGCAACATCCAGGGCGCGGAAAAGATGACGCTCAACATTGACGCCAGCGCGCCTCTGGGCCGTCAGGAAATTCGCCTCAACACTCCGCACGGCCTTTCCAATCCCGTGCTCTTGGACGTGCAGGACTTTTCCGAGTTTGCCGAAACCGAACCGAACAACAGTGACACCAACGTCAACACAGTGACGGTGCCGGTCATCGTCAATGGCCGCATCGGTGCCGCGAAGGATGTCGATCGCTTCACCTTCAAGGCTGCTGCCGATCAAAAAGTCGTTTGTGCGATCGATGCGCGCCGGTACGGCTCCCCCTTGGATACGTTGCTCGCCGTTTACGCGGGACAGACGCTCGTGATGCAAAACGATGACGCCGACGGTGTAGACGCGCGCATCGAGTTCGATGCCAAAAAGGACACCGACTACACGGTGGTCGTGCGTGACCTCACCGGGCGAGGCGGCGATAACTTCGGTTATCGACTCGCGATTCGTCCTCCGTCAACAGCGAGTGCGACATTTGTCGCAAAATATTTTCCGGATGCCGTGCGCTTGAATCGCGGCGGCCGCACGCGCATTCGATGCGAGGTGGTCCGGCAGGGCTTTGACGGGCCGGTGCGTTTGGCAGCGACGGATTTGCCGGCGGGAGTGAGCGCGGAGCCACTGCTTATTCCGGTCGGCCGCAACGAAGGCGATATGCTCATCACAGCCACATCGGAGGCTATGATGGCGACAGTTCCGCTGAGAGTGGTCGCGAGCGCCATGGTGGGCGGGAAAGAACTCATGCAGCCGGCTTCCGCCATCGCGCCGCAACCGGTGGCTGAGAAAACATACAAGCAGGGCTTTCTCAGCGTCTTCGACACAGCGCCGTTTACCTTGGATGCACTGACGCTCGCCACGACAATGGACCAGTTGAAGTCCGCGACTGTCGACGTGCTCGTAAGCCGCCGCACAGGTTTCACGAATGACATCAAGTTGTCGGCGGTTGGATTTACGGCGGGCCGCGAGCCAATCACGAAGAGCCTCGACGTGAAGGAACTCACGGTGAAAAGCGATGCGCGCAGCGCACAGCTCAAGTTCACAGCGAAGGTCGATTCCGAAATCGGCACGCGCGTGGTGCTTCTGCGCGGCGAAGCCACGAACAATGGACAAGCTGTCGTCCAGTTCAGCCAGCCGGTGGCATTGAGTGTTGCGCAGATTCCGTTTGTGCTCACCGCCGAACCGCCGAAACTCGCTTTGAATCTGGCACCGGTGGGATCGACCAACGTCGATGAAGTTACGCTCAAGGTGAAAGTCGAACGCCGCGGGTTTGCGGGAGAGATCCCTTTGATCATTGAGGGCGTGCCCGAAGGAATCAACGTTCGGGGAACGAATGTCGCCGCAAGTGCTGCAGAAGCTTTGGTGATCTTGACGGCGACCGACAAAGCGCAACCGCTTACCAATGGCTCGCTCACGGTCCAGGCCGCCGCGATGTTCAATGACCGTCTCTACCGCCACAAAAGCGGGGCAGTGAAGCTGGTGATTTCGCAACCGGCATCCATTGATGTCGCCGCGACGAATTCAACTGTTGGCCCAAAATAGCGGTCCTAAAGAATGAATTACTTACGAAATATTCTCTGTCTCGTTGGCGCGTCGCTTTTGGTCGTGAGTGTTGCTGATGCGGCCACGCCCGTGAGCTTTTATAACGACCTCGTTCCAGTGATGAAGCGTAGTTGCACTGGTTGCCATCATCCGGGGAAGCTGAAAGGGGATTTCGATCTCACGACCTACGCGGCTTTTGCCAAAGGTGGCAAGCACGGCCCGGGGTTCGTGGCGGGTGTTCCAACGAACAGCATCGTGATCGACGAAATCGTCGGCGACGAACCTTCGATGCCCAAGGAAGGCGACCCGTTGAGCAAAGCGGAAGTCGCGCTGTTCACGCGTTGGATAATCGAAGGTGCGAAGGATGACACGCCTACGAACGCAAATTCCTTTAAGCTCAGCGAGCCGCCGACGTACGCGAAAGCACCCGTCATTTCCGCGCTGGCGTTCTCGCCGGACGGCAAGACGCTCGCCGTGTCCGGCTATCACGAAGTTCTGTTGCACAGCGCCGATGGTTCGAATCTTGTGGCGCGCTTGCTCGGTGAATCGCTGCGCATCGAATCGCTCGCTTACTCGCCCAATGGTAAACTACTCGGCGTCTCAGGTGGCGTGCCGGCGCGGTTCGGCGAAATTCAAATCTGGGATACGGCTACGAATGGGCTTGTGCGCTCCATCAAATCCTCCATCGACTCGCTCTACGGCATTTCGTTCTCACCGGACTCAGAGAAAGTCGCTGTGGGCGGGGCCGACAAATCCGTGCGCGTCTTTTCCATCAAGGACGGCAAGGAGATAATGAAGTTCGACAATCATAGCGATTGGACTTTCGGCACCACCTTCACGATGGACGGCAAGCGCTTGCTCAGCGGCAGCCGCGATCGCGCGATGAACTTGATCGACGTGTCGAACAGTCAGTTCATCGACGACATCAATAAGCTCTTGGAGAACGTGCTCTGCATGGCGCGCCATCCCAAAGAAGACCTGATCGTCTATGGCGGCGAGCAGGGTGTGTCGCGCATTTACAAAATCGTGGAGAACCAGGGACGCACGGCGGCGAACAACGACGTGAACCTGATCAAGGCATACGAACGGCTTGGCGGTCCCGTGCAGGCCATCGCCTGGTCGCCGAACGGCACCAACATCGTGGTGGGCGGCGCCGATCCTGAGGTGCGCGTTTACACCGCGGGCAAAGAGGGCAAACGCGTCGCGACGTTGAAGGGCCACGAGGGAGCGATCTTTGCCCTGACTTTTCATCCCACGACAAACTGGCTGGCCACGGGCGGCTTCGATGGTCAGGTGCGGCTTTACGACTACACGGCCAGGAGCAATGCACTGTTGCGCGCCTTCGTTCCCGTGCCGATCAAGGACGCGACGGTCCAAACCGCTGCGAAGTAACTGCTGCCCGTCCTAATCGTAATCGTGTTCTTAATCCTAATCTCATTCCCAAGCTCCAGAAGAGAGTGGGAATACGATTACGACTAAGAGTAAGAAGAGGAATGCGCTTCGAATTGTTCGGCCGCCTTGCGCGATGGATTGTCCGGCGGCTGGTCCGAATTTATTATCCGAAGATTGAGATCACGGGGCGCGATCACATTCCACGCGCCGGCCCGGCTCTGCTCGTTGCCAATCATGCCAACTCACTGATCGATCCAACCATCGTCGGTCTGACCGCGGCGCGGCCCGTGCGGTTTTTTGCCAAGGCTCCTTTGTTCGACACTCCCGTGCTTGGCCGTCTGATGCGTGCGCTCGGCATGCTGCCAGCCTTTCGCGCGCAGGACGACGGCGCGCAAGTGCGGCGCAATCTTGAATCGTTGAATGTCGGCGCGCAGGCGCTCGCGCAAGGTCACGCCGTCGGCATCTTTCCTGAAGGCAAGAGCCACGATTCGTTGAAGCTGGAGCAGATTCGTTCCGGGGCGGCCCGTATGGCGGTGCAAGGAGTGGAACTGGGCCCGCGCGATCTTCAACTGGTGCCCATTGGGATCAACTATCAGCGCAAACAACTTTTCCGCTCCGCCATCTGGGTGCGCGTGGGAAGGCCCATCAATGTTCCTCGTTTCATCGCGCAGCACGGTGACGAGCGCAAAGCCATGCGCGTGCTCACCGCGGAAATGGAAGTGCGGCTGAAACGCGTGGTGCTGCATCTGAGCGATCCAGCATTCGAGCCTTTCCTGGACGAACTCGAGTTGTTGCTGCCTCCACCCAAACGAATGCATGGCCATGTCGCCCTTTCCGTGTTGCGTCAGCGCAAGCGGCTGGCCGATGCGATGAATCATTTCCACGAGCAGGACGCGGCGCGAGCCAAGGGCATGGCAGAGTCGATTCGCGAGTACCGTTCGCACCTCGGCACGGCGGGACTGACGTCACGTTCGCCCGTCATGCGCTTTCGTAGCTGGAAACTTTTCGCCACGTTGACGCTCGAAGCGATCTGGCTCGCGTTCTGGTTTCCCGCGGCGGTGATTGGAACGCTGTTTCACATCATTCCCTTCACCGTCGTGCGCGCGCTCTCACGAAAACTCCAGGACGGGCCAACGACAACAGCGCTTTCGAGGCTCAGCTTTGGCCTGCCGATTTACGGCTTGTGGTATACGGCCAC
>DATHKK010000317.1:0-2666 GCA_035489355.1 Candidatus Limnocylindria bacterium | reverse complement strand
CTGAAAGCGCACGCGATCTTTCCGTCGATACTCATCCAATGCTCGTTCATCGTCTCGTCCCAGAAGCGTTTCATTTTCCAGGAAAGAATGCCCATGTTCGTGGGACTGCCGACGGCGAGGCCATCGCACCAGAGCACGTCCTCCGCTTTGGCCTCATCCACGGAACGCACGCGCACCTCTGTTTCAGAGATCGTCGCCGCGCCTTCGCCCACGAGCCTCGCCATCTGCGCGACATTGCCGGACTTCGAGTCGTAGAGGACGAGAATTCGGTTCATCGCGCGAGATGTTGCGACGCGCAAACGAAGTGTCAATTGCGCGTGCCGTCGAGTTGCCGGGTGAGCGACTCCAGCCCGCGCAAATTCTCGCGCAAGGTCACTTCGGAATCTGTCTCGGGCCGGTGATCGATAATCCCGACCGGTCCGCGCCAGCCGCTGTCGCGAACAACTTTCAACATCGCGAGATCATGATCGCCGGCGCCGATGGTGAGGATCTTTTTCCCGGCGCGTTCGCCGTCGTGGACCATGCCGTTGATGTTCACGCACACGAGATGCGGCTGCATGGCGCGGAACAGTTCAGCGAAACGCTCGATGTGTTCGTGTCCGTGATGAAAGTTGTAAACGATTCCCACATTCGTGACGGCCATCTTGCTGAGGTCCCGGATGATCGCGATTTGGTTCGTCGGTTCGCCAAACCATCCGCCGTGATTATAAAGCCCGACAGTGCAACCGATTTTCCCGGCCGCCTGTGCGATAGCGAAGATGCGTTTCGCTTCCGCACTGACACGCTGCTTCTGTTCCTCGGGCGACTTCACTGCGCCACCGCCGCCCATGAGCCAGAGCTGCGTGCGCACTTTGTTCCGCTCCAGCGCGGCTAGGATCGCATACGCATCCTGGTCCAGCGTGGTCGGAAACCACCACGCCGTGATCTCGATGTTGTGGCGCCGGCACGCGGCAATCTCCGCGTCGAAGGTGGGAATATGTTCCGCCCGCCAATCGTAGGCGAAGCGATGAAGGCCGAGACGATCGAGCATCAGTGCGCGCTCTTCCGGCCCGCGCTTCTTCGCATCGAACGGCACGATGCACCAAGCAACGAGATTCGTGCGGGCGAAAAGTTCGTAGGCGTGCGTGGCCGCGGCGAAGCAACAGAGAAGACCAGCGAGAATGGTGCGCATGAGATTAACCGAGAACGCCGGGGATAACCTTCGCGGTGTTGGCGACCCCCGTGAGGCGTTCGGTGCGTCCGCTGACTTCGAATCCAAGCTCTTCATTGTCCAGCCCAAGCGCGCGCAGGATCGTCGCGTGCAGGTTCTTCATCGGATGCGGGTCTTTCACCGCCATGAGTCCCAGTTCATCGGTGGCACCGATGCGCAAACCCGGTTTTACGCCGCCGCCCGCCATCCACACCGTGAATCCAGCGGCGTTGTGCTGACGTCCGTTGTCTCCCTGCATCATCGGCGTGCGGCCAAATTCACTCGCCCAGATGACCAGCGTGGTGTCGAGCAAACCGCGCTGTTTCAAATCCGTGAGCAACGCGGCAATCGGCTCATCCGTCCAACGCGCGCGCGGCGTATGATTGTCGGTGAGCTTCGCGTGCGCGTCCCAACCATCCTTGTCCGGCATATCGTACACTTGCACGAAGCGCACGCCCCGCTCGACGAGTCGGCGCGAAAGCATGCACTTGCGCGCGAAGCTTTGCGTGCGCTTGTCCTTGTGTTCGAAGCCGTAGCTCTCGCGCAATTTCTGCGGCTCGCCATCCATGTTACCGACTTCGAGCGCGGAGGATTGCATACGATACGCGAGTTCGTAGCTGGCGATGCGCGCGTCAAGTTCTGTCACGCCGGGACGGGACTCGCGGTGCTTCAAGTTCAACGTCTTGATCAAGTCGAGCGACGCGCGTTGGCCCGAAGCGAATTCATCCGGCGGCAACAAGTCGAGCACGGGCGTTCCCTTGTCGCGGAGGCGCGTCGGTTGAAACGCCGCGGGCAAGAAGCCATTCGAGTAATTGGCCGCGCCGCCGAGCGGACCGGCATCGAAGAGCATCACGTAGCCGGGAAGATCCTGATTCTCCGTACCCAGCCCATAGGTTACCCACGAGCCAAGGCTCGCCTTGCCCGGACGAATGTCACCGGTGTGAAGCTGATAGCTCGCCGGCGCATGGTTGTTGGACTCGGCCTGTAGCGAGTGGATGAAACAAAGTTCGTCCACATGCTCGGCCACTTTCGGATAAAGCTCGCTGACGCACAGACCCGTCTGGCCGTGTTGCTTGAATTTGTAGGGGCTGGCGAATAACTCCTCTTTGCAGCCGTGAAAAACATTCGCGTGACGCGTCGCGAGCACGGCTTTCTTGATCGAATCGGGAACCGGTTTGCCGTGGAGCCTCTGCAACTCGGGTTTGTAATCGAACGTATCGATCTGCGACGGCCCGCCGACCATGAAAAGGAAAATGACTGACTTCGCCTTCGGCGCAAAATCCGGCTGACGAGGGGCGAATGGATTCAGCGGGTCAATCTTGCGGACTTTCGCGTTTTCACCGCGCGCGTTCAAAACGGAGAGAGCGCCAAACGCCAGCCCGCCAAAACCAGCGCCAGCACGAACGAGAAATTCGCGCCGCGATTGGTTGAAGCCGCCAACGAACATGCGGCGACTATGCCGCACTCGGCACAGAAC
>DATHKK010000316.1:0-4100 GCA_035489355.1 Candidatus Limnocylindria bacterium | reverse complement strand
CGTCGAGGTCGTTGCCATTGAACAGCGGCTTCCAACCTGACTCATCCGCGCTCAGCAACGCGGCGACCGAAGCCAGCGACACCACGGCCACAGCAAGAAAGCGATTCGTGAACATGCGTGGACAATGTGATGGCCCACCGGAAAAGGCGATTTGAAAACCGAAGCGGCCCGCCGCTTTGCGACGCATAACGCACAATTCCCGCCACGGTGATGGCGCAAACGCATGGCGCGTCGCTCCGCGCGCGCCGCGAATGGAGAGAAACGCGCCATCTTCGGGATTCTGCTTCGGCGTTGGCACGCGCCGAGCGACGCGCCCCGCCGGCAACGGTTCCCGGCCACGCTCTGGCAGTTGCCGATTCGTCACAGAATTGTTTGGCTCCCGTTGTTGCCACCGCTTCAACGAAACGGAGACGCTGGCGCAGAACCAATTGCTTGTGCCGGCACGCGGACGAACGGCTCCGAATCGTCCGCCCTCGGCCACCACGGTCATGTGTTGTTGTTGCCACTTGCGCGCGGTGTCAGACGCCTCACGGAAAACGGGGTGCAGGCCCGCTCGATCGTATCGCGCCGCTGGGCCACGGGCCGAAGCACTCATCAGAAAAATTCTCTTCCGACTATGACACGACCATTCCTCTGCGTTTTCGCAATCTCGTTGCTGGCGGCGGCGAAGGTTCACGCACAGCCGGCGAACAATCAGTTCACGGACGCGTGGGACCTCGTTGGCACGTCCGTCAGTACGAACGGCAACAGCTCGCAGCCCGCGAATGCGACCAAGGAAACGGGGGAGCCAAATCATGGTGGACTGGTCGGTGGCCGTTCCGTTTGGTTCAGATGGACTGCGCCTGTCAGCGGGCCAACTCGTGTGACGACGCAAGGCAGCGGCTTCAATACACTGCTCGGTGTTTACACTGGAACGGCTGTATCGGCGTTAAACGTCATCGCCTCGAACGACAATGCGCCTGGCGGCGGCAACTTCAGCCGCGTGGATTTCAACGCGGATCAAGGGACGACTTACCAGATCGCGGTTGATGGACGGAACGGTTCCGGCAACGGCGCGGCCTCGGGCGCTTACGTGCTGCTCGTGCAGATGCAAGGCACCGTCGCGATTTCCACGCCGCTGAATGGCAGCGCGTTCGCCGTCGGCGCTCCGATTGCCTTCGTCGCCGACGCCAGCACGCCGAACCCGCCGATCACGCGCATGGACTTCTATCGCGGCGGCATTTTGTTCGCCTCCGCGGATTCGGCGCCTTACAGCGTGATGTGCTACGACGCGCCGCCGGGCACGAATGCCTTTCGCGCCATTGCGTCCGATGGCGCGGGTCTCACCTGGACTTCAGCCGTGGTGAATGTCGCGGCGCTCAACGTGGGCCTCACGATGGTTTCGCCGACCCAAGGCGCGACGTTCCTGAACACGAATCCAGTCGCCGTTTCGGTCGTGGACTTCTTGCTCTCGGGACAAATCACCAACGTGGAGTTCTTCGTCGATGGCCAAAAATTTTCCGACACCAATGCTCGCCCGTTCAACACGCTGTGGCGCGAAGTCACGCCCGGCTTGCACCAACTCACGGCCATCGGCACAGACAACAGCGGAAATTTTCACACGTCTGCGCCGGTCGCCATTGCCGTCGCGCGCATGCTCGTACGTTCCAACTCCATTTGGAAGTATCTCGACGATGGCTCCGATCAGGGCGCGGCGTGGGCCGCGCCCGGCTTCCATGACGGTTCATGGACCAACGGCCCGGCGCAACTTGGCTATGGTGACGGCGATGAGGCGACGGTCGTGAGCTATGGCCCGAACGCGAGCGCGAAGTTCACCACGACTTACTTTCGGCACTCCTTCAAAATCACGAATGCGGCGAGCTACACGAACCTCATGCTGCGCGTGCTGCGCGACGACGGCGCGGTCGTCCACCTGAACGGCGTGGAAGCCGCACGCTACAACATGCCCACGGGCGCGATCACCTACACGACATTCGCGGCCGGGACGACGGGCGACGAAACGACTTTCTTCCCCACCAACGCGCCCGCGAGCTTGGTGGTGGAAGGCACGAACGTGCTGGCCGTCGAGATTCATCAATCCGATCTGACCAGCTCCGACGTCAGTTTCGATCTGGAACTGCTTGCCGTTCCGGCTGTGCCGCGCAATCAACCGCCGCTCGTCAGTCTCATCAGCCCGACGAACGGCGAAATGTTTTTGGGTCCTACCCCTCTGTTGCTTGAAGCGACCGCCACGGACGCCGACGGTTCCGTCACCATCGTCGAATTCTTCGTCAACGGCGTGAAGTTCGGCGAGGCGACGAACAGTCCGTTCAGTTTCACGTGGGGAAATCCGCCGCTCGGCGCGCACGTGCTGCGCGCCATCGCGACGGATAACGAAGGCGCGAGCGCCGGCTCCGCGGTCGTGAGCGTGACGGTGTTTGACGCGCTCGGCACGCCGCTCCCGCGCGTCACCAGTCCAGCGCACGGCGCAATCATCCAAGGCCCAACGAACCTAACGGTCCACGCCACCGTTCTCGCGCCGAACGCGGTGACCAACATCGTTTTCATCGCGAACGGCAGTGCGATTGGCGAAGACGGCGCGCCTCCGTTCAGCGTCGTGTGGAGCAACGCTCCGTTCGGCACGAGCACGTTGGCCGTTGTGGCGTTCGATGCGAATGGCCTCGCCGCCACGTCCGCAGTCGTGAGCGTCGTCATCAATCCGCCGCCGGATAACACGGACGCGCCGATCCTCTTCGCGATCAATCCCGCGCCGGGCGTGAGCGCGAGCAATCTCACTTCGATTCAAGTCACGTTCAGCGAACCAGTCGTGGGCGTGAACGCCGCCGATCTGCTGGTGAACGGCGTTGTCGCCACCAGCGTCAGCGGCAGTGGCTCGAACTACATCTTCACATTCCCGCAGCCGCCCGTGGGCGCAGTGACTGTGTCGTGGACGACGAACCACGGTATCGCGGACGTCGGGGTGCCGTCGCTGCCATTCGATGAAACCGCGCCGGACGCGACGTGGAGTTACACGCGGCTCGATGCCGTGGCGCCCACAATTCTTGCCAAGGCACCCGGAGCCAATGCGATCGTGACCAATCTCACACAGGTCAGTGTGCAGTTCAGCGAGCCAGTCAGCGGCGTGGACGCGGCGGATTTTCTCGTGAACGGCGCTCCGGCCATCGCCCTCGCGAGCAGCACAAACACGATTTACGCGTTCAGTTTTCCGCAGCCGTATTCCGGGCTGATCGACATTTCGTGGGCGGCGGACCACGGCATCGCGGACCTCGCGACGACACCGAACGCCTTCAACGCAAACGGCGCGGGCGCGACGTGGAGCTACACGCTCGACGCGCGAACGATCCTCGTTCAGTCCAATGCGAATTGGCTCTTCATCAAAGGCACAAACGAAGCCTCGACGCCGATCGACGCGTGGCGCCAACCCACGTTCAACGATTCGATCTGGTCGAATGCGCCCGCGCCGTTTTTCTATGGCGACCCCTACGCGAGCGCCTCCATCCCTGGCACGGAACTCATCGACATGCAGGGCAATTACACGAGCATCTATTTGCGCAAACGGTTTAACGTGCCGAACCGCACGGCGGTGACGAACCTCTTTCTGAACGCGCAGAGCGACGACGGTTTTATCGCGTGGATCAACGGCGTGGAAGTGCTGCGATACAATCTGCCGGCGGGCGACGTTCCCTTCGATGGCGTCACGCTCACTTCGATCACGGAGCCGAACAGCCGCGGCGCGGCTTACCTCGGCTACACGCTACCCGACCCGGCGGGCTTTCTGGTCGAGGGCGAGAACGTGCTGGTCGTTCACGCCTTCAATCAATCGCTCACCCCGAGCAGCGACTTTGGATTCAACGCGCAACTCTACACTTATCTCGCCGACGCCAGCGCGTCCGCGCCGCTAGTGTTCGCCGCCGCGCCTGCGTCCGGCGAAGTGTTTTCGCTGACGAACATCACTATCACGTTTACCGAACCGGTGAACGGCGTGGACACGACGGACTTGCTCGTGAATGGCGTGCCTGCGACGGAAATGACCAGCACAACGAGCAACATTTACAGCTTCAGCTTCGCGCAGCCGTCGTTCGGTTCCGTCGTCGTGACCT
>DATHKK010000315.1:0-4590 GCA_035489355.1 Candidatus Limnocylindria bacterium | reverse complement strand
GAGGAAGGCAGCGCGCTCATCGATGATTTGTCGGTCGTGATTGGGACCAATGCCGCCGTCGGTTCCAACTACGTTCGCAATGGCGATTTCGAATCGCCGCTGCTGGATGATCCCACCATTACCAACAGTTGGTTTCTCGGGACCAACTACACCGACTCACTCATCGTCAGCGATCTGGCGCACTCGGGGAACGGTGCGTTGAAAATTATCGGCACCACGCCCGGCCTCGTGGCTAGTTCGTTCAATCGCGTCCTCTATCAATTTGTTGCGGAACTGCCGCGCGGCACCAATGCCACCTTGAGCTTCTGGTATTGGGCGACGAATTCCGCGACAAACCTTTACGTGCGCATCCTGAATAGTTCGGGCCTCACCACCGGGCCGGCCAATGGCCCGACGAACATCAACATCTTCATCACGCCCTCGAATTACGTGCCTCCCATGCTCATCAGCGCCGGCACGAACACCCTCACGCCCGGCGTGGCGAACACAGGCATGGCCATCCTGTCCCCGTTCCCGACGCTTTGGATCAACGAAGTGCAGACGGACAATCTCAGCGGAATTCTCGACAGCGCCGGCCGACGTGAGCCGTGGATTGAGATTTACAACGCCGGCACGAACGCAGTCGTGCTCACGAATCTTTTCCTCTCACACGATTATGCGAACCTCACGAGTTGGGCATTCCCCGCCAGCACGACATTGGACGCCGGACAGTTCCTCGTTGTGTTCTGCGACGGCGAGCCTGCGCAGACGACGAACAATGAATTGCACACGAGCTTCCGTCTTCCGGCAGGCGTCGGGTCCGTGGTGATGTCGCGGATGTTCAACGGCCAGACGCAGGTGGTGGATTACGTGAATTACACGGCGGGACTCGATCATTCCTACGGTTCGTTTCCCGACGGCCAGCCATTCGCGCGGCAGGAGTTTTATTTTGTCACACCCGGCGCGACCAATAACGGCACGCTGCCGCCCGTGATTGTTTCGATCAACGAATGGATGGCGGACAACGTGAGCGCGCTGGCCGATCCGGCGGACAACAATTACGAGGACTGGTTCGAACTGTACAATCCCGGCAGCAACGCCGTGAGCCTCGCTGGTTATTACCTCACGGGCACGCTGACGAATAAATTCAAATTCGAGATTCCGTCCGGCTACTCGATCGCGCCGCACGGTTATCTGCTGGTCTGGGCGGACAGCGAGTCGGCGCAGAATGCCGTGGCCAATGGTGACCTGCACGTGAACTTCAAACTCTCGAAGAGCGGCGAAGCCATCGGCCTGTTCACGCCGGATGGAATCCAGATCGATGCGGTGACCTTTAGCGGCCAAACGAGCGACGTGAGCATGGGCAGGTTTCCCGACGGCAACGCCTCGATTCAGTTCCTGACCAACTTCACGCCGCGCGCGGCCAACATGATTCCGCAGATGAACATCGCGCCCCTGCTCGCGCCAATCGCGAACCAGATCGTTGCGGAAAATGAATTGCTGCTGTTCACGGCCACCGCCAGCGACGCCAACGTGCCGGCGCAACCGTTGACCTGGTCACTTGCTGCCGGCGCGCCGGCGGGAGCTTCGATTGGAACGGCCAACGGTGGGTTCAACTGGGTGCCCAGCGAGAGCGACGGCGGAAATCCTTTCCCGATCACGGTCATCGTTGCCGACAATGGAGTTCCATCTTTGAGCGCGACGCAGAGTTTCACCATCACGGTGTTCAAGACGAACAACGCGCCCGTGGTGGCGGAGACCGCGGACAAGTTCGTCAGCGAAGGATCGGTGCTTACTTTCGTGATGACCGCGACGGACCCGGACTTTCCGGCGCAGCAATTGGCGTTCAGTCTGGACGCGGAAAGTTTGCCGGCCGGCGCTTCCATTAGTCCCACTAACGGTGTGTTCACGTGGACGCCCGATGAGTCCCACGGCCCCGGCGTTTACAGCGTCCGCGTGCGCGCAACGGACAACGGAATGCCACCGCGCAGTGATTCCTTCGCCGTCACGATCCACGTCAGCGAGATTATTACACCGCCGGCTCCAACCGCTCACATCGCCGTATCGAATAACATCGTGACGTTGAACTGGAACGCGATCGCCGGCCGGACGTACGACGTGGAATACAAAAGCGATTTGTCGGAAGGAACATGGACACTGCTATCCACCAACATTGTCGGAAGCGGGACGAACGCGATCCTGACTGACACCGTGGGGACCAACACGCAGCGGATCTACCGCATTGTGCTTCAGCAATAGGCCGCAACGATTTCAGTCTAAAGTAGCCTAGCCGTAGCCGTAGCCATGCCGGTGGAACAGAAAGCAATAAAGAGACCGAACGGAGGACGGCTCGGTTTCAAGTCAACAACTCCACCATAGCCAGGGCGAGCGCTCCGGCGCCCGCGCCGTAGGCGGCCCAGTGGCTGCCGCCAATCATTCCTTTGACGCGGTTCAGCGTGAAGATGCGGGCGAGGGAGCCAAAAAGCAGTCCACACACAAAGCCGGCCAGCGCGCCGATGATACCGGCGAACATGATTTCGAGCGGGCCTTCCATTTGTCCTCCGCCCATGCCCTGGCCTGATACCACGAGTCCCGGTTGAACTTTGTTGATCTGCCTTTTCATACTGCGAAAGGTCATGGCACGGCGGCCCTGTTTCAACTGATGAATCATTGGTTCGGGCGCTCGGGGCGATCGATGCGTTGCCGCTCCAGCGTCGTGCCGTTGCGATACGCCAGTTCCGCCAGCGACTGGTTGTAATTCTTGACGGCGATAATCTCGTTCAAGCGCGCGGAGGTCAGGTCGGAAGCGATCTTCAATACTTCGAAGCTCGTGCTTTTTCCGAATTCGAGTTTCTTCCGTTCGGCCTCCAGCGCCGCCTGCTGATATGCCACGCGTTCGCGGGTGAGCGGGATCAAGGACCATTGGGTGCGCAATTGCCGCACGGTGAAGTCCACATCCTGGATGATCGTTTCCTCAAACCGTTTCAGATCAAGAATGGCCTGGGCCTTCGCGTTTTTAGAAGCTTTATAATTGTTGCGCGGCCCCTGCATCCAGAGGGGAAACGACAGAGCCAATCCGTAGCTGTCCTGTTGGAAACGCCTCTTCGCCAGATCGTCGAGCGCGCCGCTGGCACTCTGGTCGAGTCCATTCACGCCCCAGCTCGCGAAGACATCCAACTGCGGAAACAACTGATTGTAATCGAACTTGAGCTGGAGCTGTTGCTTTTCGAGGTTAAGGCGGTTGGCCTGAAGATCGGGACGCTTCTCCACCGCGAGGCGGAAATTTTCGTACAGATCGACGCCGACGGGAACGGCGATGAGTTTGTCGGTCAGCTCCAGGCGGACCCTCAGTTGATTGACGAAATCGTCGCGGATTAAACCTTTCAAGATGGCCTCCGCGCTGATTTCGTCATTACGCGCCGTGATGAGCGAGCTTTCCGAGAGCGCGAGTTCGGACTGGGCCAGCTTTTCTTCGAGTGGCGCCAGTGTGCCGACCTCGACGCGACGGCGGTTCTCGTCGTAAAACTGTTTCTTCACCGCCACGTCCGCCTCGCGCACGCGGACCGTTTCCCGCGCGCCGATCAATTCATAATACGCCTGCTCGACCAGCGTCACGATGCGCATGATTTCACGCTCGAGGGTGAGTTCGCTGATGCGCACGTTGCGGCGGGCGAGTTTGATTTGCAGGCGCGGCGCATCGATCCAGGCATCGCGCAGTAGCGGCTGCGTCACGGTGATCGCGGCGTCGGACTCCCACGAGACGGAGCGATCCTTGCCGAAGATGGCCCCGAATTGATTGGTGCCGATGAGAGACGGGCGCTTCGCGTCCACCTGAGTCATACTGTGCCCGACGTCGTAGCGCATGCCGGTGGGCAGCACGCCCGCGAGGCCCGCGTTGAGGTTGTCCGTTTCCGTCCGCGTCGCGGGAAATGATGCGCCGGTCTGCGGGTTGAATCCGCCGCCTTCGCGCTCGGTGTTGTTCCGGCTCACGCCGCTGCTGAAGGTCGGATCGTAATAGCTGTAGAGCGCGCGCCGGTCATATTCGGAAATGATTGGGTTGTAACGCTGCACCTGCAAATCGCGATTGTGGATGAGCGCGAGATGGACGGCGTCCTGTAGCGTGAGCGACGCTACGGTGACGTTGGTGCTGCCCACGTTCATTGTGCGCGCGACCGGTGTCGCTCGGTAATCGGGCGCGGCGGGCGCGGCCGCCGGAGTCGTCACCGCTGGCGCGGACGGCGCATCGGGCTGCAAGGCCCTGCGCACCGCATCACGGAGCTGCTCGGTATTTTCGGCGGGCGGAGCAGGCGTCTGCGTCACTACTTGGGCGGAAGCCGCCACGGTGAGCGATGAAACGAGCGCGCAAAAGATTTTCGTGAGTCGCATTGGCGGGTGAGATTGAGGGATTTTCTCCGGCGCGTCAATTGATCGCAAACGTACGATGTTTCAAAGTTGAAGCATCCGTAAGTGCCCTCCGCGCCGGGATCGAACTTGCGGTCTCGCTCTGGCCCGCTGAAACTGCGCGGAACTCATGAAACTCAAACGACTCCTGGGATGGGTATGCCTCGCCGCTGTTTTCCTTTTTGTTTTCCTCGTCCTTCAACCGTCGCC
>DATHKK010000314.1:0-3549 GCA_035489355.1 Candidatus Limnocylindria bacterium | reverse complement strand
CGCGAAGGGCAAATCTGTTTTAGAATGGGCGAAGACCGGCTGGGTTCGTGAAATGATTTCGGGCAACGGGATTGAATGAAGGCGGACACGAACAAGCACGACGCGGATGGCAAGCTGAAGAACGGCGTGTTCAAGGAGCATTACAAGGGTGGGGCGCTGGCTTGCGTCGGCAAATTCCGCGACGGCGAAAAAGTCGGCGTCTGGAAATATTTTCTCCGGAACGGACAGTTGCGGGCCGTGGGCAAATTCGCCGGCGGCAAAATGACCGGCTTATGGAAATGGTATCGCGAGAACGGGAAGTTGATGCAGACCGGTTCGTTCGCGGAGGAAAAGAAATCGGGCCTCTGGAAGCGTTACCATCCGAACGGCGTGTTGTATGACGAAGGCAAGTTTTCCGAGAATCAAAAGATCGGCGAATGGCGGACGTATGACGCCAAGGGCAAGCTTTCCAAAACCACCAAACACAAATCAAAATAGGAGAAACGCATGAGCAAAGTCCGAGTATTGGTTGGCACGAAGAAAGGCGCATTCATTCTCACCGCCGACGGCAAGCGCCAGAATTGGGAAGTCAGCGGGCCGCACTTCGGCGGTTGGGAGATGTATCATCTCAAAGGTTCGCCGGTGGACCCGAACCGCATTTACGCATCGCAGACGAGCGGCTGGTTCGGGCAGATCATCCAGCGCTCGGATGACGGCGGCCAGACGTGGGAAGCGCCCGGTGGCGGGATGACCACGACACCCGAGGGCATGCCCAAAGTGGAGAGCAACAAGTTCGTGTACGAGGGCGAGGTCGGCACGCACAAGTGGTACGACGGCACGCAGCATCCGTGGGAGTTCAAGCGTGTCTGGCATCTCGAACCGTCGCTCACCGATCCGGACACGGCTTACGCGGGCGTGGAGGACGCCGGAATTTTCAAAACGACGGACGGCGGCAAGACGTGGCAGGAACTTTCCGGCTTGCGCAACGCGAAGGGACATCTCTGGCAACCGGGCGCGGGCGGCATGGTCGTACACACAATCATTCTCGATCCGAAGAATGCGAACCGGATTTACATCGCCATCTCGGCGGCGGGCGCATTTCGCACTGATGACGGCGGCAAGACGTGGCGGCCGATCAATCGCGGGTTGAAGTCGCAATACGAACTGCCTGATCCAGCCGCGGAAGTCGGACATTGCGTGCATCGCATCACCATGCACCCGTCGCGGCCGGATGTGTTGTTCATGCAGAAACATTGGGACGTGATGCGCACGGACAACGCGGGCGAGCAATGGAGCGAAGTGAGCGGCAATTTGCCGAGCGACTTTGGTTTTCCCATCGACGTTCACGCGCACGAGCCGGAGACGATTTACGTCGTGCCCATCACCAGCGACTCGCTGCACTACCCGCCGGACGGCAAGCTGCGTGTGTATCGCAGCAAGACGGGCGGCAACGATTGGGAAGCTCTGACGAAGGGGCTGCCGCAAAAGGATTGCTACGTGAACGTGCTGCGCGACGCGATGTGCGTGGATTCGCTCGAACCGTGCGGCGTTTATTTTGGCACGACGGGCGGCCAAGTTTACGGTTCGGCCGACAGCGGCAACTCGTGGAATCCAATTGTGCGCGACCTGCCGGCGGTGCTGTCGGTGGAGGTGCAGACGTTGCTATGATCCGCGTCGTGCTTCCCTATCATCTGCGAAACCTCGCGCGCGTGGAGGGCGAGGCGCAGCTCGAAGTGGCCAGCCCGGTCACGGTGCGTGCGGTGCTCGATGCGCTCGAAACGCGTTATCCGGTGCTGCGCGGGACGATTCGCCACCACGACACATTGAAGCGCCGGCCCTTCATTCGATTCTTTGCGTGCAAGGAGGATTTGTCGCTCGAATCGCCGGACACGCCGTTGCCCGAGGCGGTTGTGAATGGCGCCGAGCCGTTCCTGGTCATTGGCGCGATGGCGGGAGGCTGAAACGTTATGGCGCCAAACGGCGCTGCGATTTTGCGGAGAAGAAACTAAAGCGACGTGTCCTGAACGGACTTTCCCGTTCGTTGTAGAGATGAAACGAAAAATAACTGATCGAAAATTATGACGACAACAACCACCATCAAAAAGGCCCCAGTCGTTCAATCTTACCTGTTCTTCGATGGCCGCTGCGAAGAGGCCGTCGAGTTCTACCACAAAGCACTGGGCGCCGAGGTCGAGATGCTCATGCGCTTCAAGGACAGTCCGGAACCACCGCAACCCGGCTGCTCGCCGGGTGACCCAAACAAGGTGATGCACGCGAGCTTCCGCATCGGCGAGACGACCGTGATGGCGTCCGATGGCGAGTGCCAAGGGAAGCCAAGCTTCCAGGGTTTTGCGCTGTCGCTCACGTTGCCGACCGAGGCCGAGGTCGAGCGACTGTTCGCCGCGCTGAGCGAGGGCGGACAAGTGCAGATGCCATTGACGAAGACGTTCTTCTCGCCACGCTTCGGCATGGTCGCGGATCGCTTTGGCGTGTCGTGGATGGTCCTCGTGGCGCATTGAAGAGTCCATTGGTGCGATTGGAGAAAAATTTGACCAACCAAGTTATGACTTGCGACCACGCAGCAGAAACCTTGACCGCGGGAGATCAGGAGGCCAATCGTCCTCGGAATTCAACCGAAGCAGGAGCGTTATGCTGAAAAAAATTCTGATCGTTCTCGCCGTGATCGTGGTCGTGTTTGTCATCGTCGTTGCCACACGGCCGGCGGAGTTTCGTGTCACGCGCACAGGCACCATTGCTGCGCCAGCCCCGGCAGTCTTTGCGCAGGTGAACGATTTCCACAAATGGGAGCCGTGGAACCCGTGGGGGAAGATCGATCCGGCGATGAAACAAAGTTACGAGGGGCCGGCCGCCGGGAAAGGCGCGATCTACACCTGGGTTGGCAACAAGGAAGTGGGCGAAGGACGCATGACGATCACGGAGAGCCGCCCAAGCGATCTCATCTTGATCAAAACGGAATTCTTCAAGCCGATGGCGGGGATCGCCACCACCGAGTTCATCTTCAAGCCGGAAGGCAATCAAACCGCCGTGACGTGGACGATGATCGGCAAAAATAATTTCGTGGGCAGAGCGATGTGCCTGTTCATGAACATGGACAAAATGATCGGCGGGCAATTCGAGAAGGGCTTGGCGGCGATGAAGTCCGTTGTGGAAACGGGCCCGAAATCCTAGAGGACAATGCTGCTTTTTCGGGAGCCCGCGCGCTCAGCCCGCGTCGCCGCCACGGAAAGCTGGCTTTCGCTCTGCAACTAAATCATCCATAGACAATGAAGATTGCTTCGCACATCGCCGCTGCCCTTCTCGGACTGATGTTTATCGCCGCCAGTGTCATGGTGCTCTTCAAGCTGGGACCCACGCCGCCGCCACCGCCGGAAGGCACGCCGCCGGCGCATTTCATGGCAGCTTTTGTGCCCACCGGGTATCTCACCTTCGTGAAAGCCTTTGAGTTGCTGGGCGGACTGCTCGTCATTATTCCGCGCACGCGCAACTTGGGCTTGCTGGTCCTCGGTCCCATCATCGTCAACATTCTTGCATTCCACGTTTTCGTTACCG
>DATHKK010000313.1:0-4740 GCA_035489355.1 Candidatus Limnocylindria bacterium | reverse complement strand
TCCGGCATTATACAACTCGACCCAATCGCTGAAGGTGCCATTGGCATTCGGGATCTGCGTGTTGTTGGCCAGGATCTCATTCAGCCGGATGTCGTTCACGTCCGCGCGGGCCCAGACCAACGAGAAAGCCAAAACCGCCAGGACCGCGAGGCGAGTCACCAATTGTTGTCGCATAATTTATTTGTGTGCGCGCAGAGCACCGGATTGTTTGGGTCTGCGAATGCGAGACCGTAACATTGTCGAAAAATATTTCCAGTGAAGAACAGCCCCGGGGCGGCGGCACGTGGAGTGAAGGGAGCGCATCTCTCCGCAGAAAGTGCGTTATCTGGCACGAATCATCGATCGGCAAGGTGACCGGCGGTCCCAGCGAAAGTGCATCCAAATAGGACTAGGCAAATAAAAGTCCTCAGAACAGATTCTGCCATGTCCTCTTCCAATAGATCCAAGATCGTTCTGATCATTGCCGTGATTGTGCTGCTAGGGATCAGTGTTGGCTCGGTCGTGACCTGGCAGTTCATTCGCCAGCGCAAGGCGCCGGACCTGCAAGGTTTTTGGGAAGGCGCAATCGCTATGAACAACGCCACGCTTCGGCTCGTGGTGAAAGTGGAAAAGTCGCCGGACGGCGGCTACACGGCCACCTTGGACAGCGTCGATCAGGGCACCAAAGATATTCCGATCAATTCCATCACGGTGAGCAATCGCACGGTTGGTTTCCGATTGGTTTCCATGCAGGCCGGGTTTGAAGGGAACTTGAACTCTCGTGCGACGGAGATCATCGGCGAATGGAAGCAACGTGGCCGGAGCCTTCCGCTGACGTTCAAACGCACCACGACGCCTTCAACGATCGCAGAAACATTATCGTCATCGGCGCTGGTGCAGCGCGAAAATTCTCCTTTGCAGGGCGCGTGGCAAGGCACGCTCAAAGCGGGCGGCATTCCTTTGCGCCTGCTGGTCAAAATCTCCGAGCCGTCGCCGGGGAAGTTTATCGGCACAATGGACAGCATCGATCAAGGTTCGAGGGACATGCCGATCACGACGGTTGAGTTCTCTGACTCGGTGGCGAGCTTGGATATTGTGGGCATTGGCGGTCACTACGAAGGCACGATGAACGAGGCGGCGTCGGAGATCGAAGGGCAATGGCAGCAGGGCGGACGAAGTTTTCGTCTTTTGCTGAAGCGCGTTGATCCGAGCGTCAGCGGTATGCCCGACGAAAGTGCCTACGCCTTTGTCAGCGAGAAGGAACTTCAAGGTTACTGGAACGGCACGCTCGATGCAGCCGGGACGATACTGCGGCTGCAACTCAAGATCGCCAGGGGCGCCAACGACTCTTACACGGCCACGCTGCACAGCCTCGATCAGGGCGCCAAAGATATTCCGGCGACCAGCGTTTCGTTGAACGACTCGAACGTGGAACTGGAATGGAGAGCGCTCCGCGCGTTGTTTCACGGTGAGTTGAAGGATGGGAAGCTGATCGGTTTTTGGCAGCAGGGACCGTCGGATTTCCCGCTGGAATTCGTGCGCACCAATCGCCCGATAGCTGTGAAACCGGCGAACTGACTCCTGCGCGAGTTTTCTCTGATGACTGTAACAAGCGGGAAAATTGCAGATTCTTGCAGTCCAAGTTTGACTCGCAGGAATTCCATGAGAGCATGGCCAGCTTTCCCGGCTTCGGGACTCAAAACACATGCTCAAATCAAAACTTGAACGGTCAGTTGTTAAAAACAAGTCGGTCAAGGCGCCGAATAGAGTGACCAGCCATGATCGCAACCTGAACTCAAAGGTCAGGGCCAGGGCCGGAGAAATGGTGCCGCTGCACGGCGGATCCAATCTTGCCAAAGCCGGCGATCTCTCGTCCACGCGCGGCCCCAGCCAGGCAGACGTAGATGTCGCCGAAAAGGTCCGCGAGCTGTTAATCATCGCCAAGGAACAGGGGCATCTCACCACGGACGACGTGGATGACGCGCTGCTGGACTGCGTAGTCAGCCCGGCGGCCCTCGAACAGATTCACTCCAAACTGGCCGCACTGGAGGTCAAGATTCTCGACCAGTCCGAAATGGAAGAGGTCAAAGCGCCGGCGGAGCCTGAGGCCGAAGCCGCGGAGGAGGATCAGAAAGTTCAGTTCGACGGCCTCGACGATCCCATCCGCATGTACATGCGCCAGATGGGCAAGGTGCCGCTGTTGACCCGCGAACAGGAAGTGGCCATTTGCAAACGGATCGAAGAAGCGGATCTGGAACGCAAGCGACTGCTCTACCGTTTTGGTTTTGCCGCGAAGGAACACATCGCGCTGGCCGAGAAGCTGATTTCAGAGCCGCCCAAGGAACGCTTTGACCGCGTGATCGTGGACAACAAGCTGGAGAGCCGCGAACTGCACTTGAAAGCTCTGCGCACGCTGGTGAAAAAAGTTCGCGAACTGGACCACAAGGTGGACGAGAAGTATGCGCAATGGCAGTCGGCTGCTTCCGCTGCTTTGAAGCAAAAGCGGTTCGCCGAATTCCAGAAGCTGGATCAAACGCTGCAAAGCATTTTCCCGAAGTTTCATTACAAGCCGTGCGTGCTGGATGAAATGATGCTCGTGGCCCAGAACGTTCACGACAAATTCCAGAGCGGCTGGCGCATCATCGAAGGTCTGGAAACGCGGAAGAAATCGAAGGAAGCGCAGGCCATCATCGGCGTGGAGGAGCAGAAGATTCACGCGCTGGAAGCTTTCGTGCGGCTGCCGCGCGAGGATTACCTCAAGGCGCACAAGCAGCTTCATCAATGCGCCGCCGCCAGTGACAAGGCCCGGAACGAAATGGCGGAGGCCAACCTGCGGCTCGTCATTTCCATCGCCAAGAAATACACCAATCGCGGGCTGCCGTTTCTGGATTTGATCCAGGAGGGCAATATCGGATTGATGCGCGGCGTGGAGAAGTTCGAATATCGTCGTGGCTACAAGTTTTCCACCTACGCCACGTGGTGGATTCGCCAGGGAATTACCCGCGCGATTGCGGACCAGGCCCGCACCATTCGCATTCCCGTCCACATGATTGAGATCTTCGGCAAGCTGATGCGCGTGCAGAAGGAACTCTTCCAGGCGTTCGATCGCGAAGCCACGCCCGAGGAACTCGCCGAGGAGTTGCACCTTTCCGCGGATCGCGTGCGCGCGATTCTCAAGATGGTGCAGAACCCCATCTCCATGCAGGCCACGGTGGGTGATGATGACGCGTGCTTTGGTGATTTTATCGAGGATCAAGGCGCGGAGAGTCCTTCGGACCTGACGGGCAGCAGCCTGTTAAAAGGCAAGCTCAGCGAGGTTTTGTGTACGCTCACGGAACGGGAACGCCGCATCCTCGAGATGCGCTTTGGACTGGTGGACGGCTATCGCCGCACGCTCGAAGAAGTCGGCAAGCAATACAAAGTTACGCGCGAACGCATCCGTCAAATCGAAGCGAAGGCGTTGCGCAAGCTGCGTCATCCGACGCGCTCGCGTCACTTGAAAGGTTTCCTCGAAGGCGAAGAAATGGTTGTCGCCGCCTGAAGTTTCAAGCCTTGGAACAACGAGGATGATGAGCAACGTGATTTACAAAGAGGTGCGAGGCGGCGCGAATTCGGCCTGGCAGCAAAAAGCGGAGGAACACGCGGCCAATGGCACGAGCTTCGTGGTGCGGCCTTTCAACAAACAACTGCACTGGCCGTTTCTGGACGAGTTGCGCGAACGTTTTCAACTCGTGGTGCGATTTAATGCATTGGAGCGCGCGGCTTACTTCGACGCCGCCCCCGCGGCTTAACTGCGAACTGCCGGCGTGGCCAGAATGCTCTCTTCCACGCTTTCGTAATCAAGGCGGCTGAATTGTAACGCTCAGCCGCCTCTTCTCCCCAAAACTTTCTGCTGAGCGAAAGCAGCCGCTTCTCTCTCTTTCAGAAAAACCTCGGCTGGCGCGCCGGATCGGCGCCAAAAATAAAAGAGCGGGTTGCATGAATACTTTACCTAAAAATGCAACCCGCCCATGCCTCGCGACGGCCCAAAAGTCCGTCCACGAAAAGCATGGGTCATTGCTATCGGGAAACGAGCGTGGCCGGAAGAAAAAAAACTCCGCTACGGGTTTTCCCGCGCGAATGACACCTAAAACGATCAACCCGGACCAGAGTGCAATGGTGCGGGTGGCAGCAGTTCCGCCGTCTTGAGCAATCGGCAAAATTCTTTCTTGGTGACCTTGTGCAGCGTGCCTTCTTTGCTCGCGAGTTTTTTCAGGGCCTTGTATTCGACGGCGAGTCTCTCCACGCGGACCACCCGCAGGAACTGATCGTCTCGCTTCCAGATTTCGCCTTGTCGCAATTTCATGAAAGAACCCTATCGTAAGCAGGCCAGCCCGCCGAGCCTTCTCCACGCAGCCGGCTTACCCGGTTTCCTTGCGGCCGCTCATGATCGTTCCACGTCCCGTGAGATAGAGAACGAGCACCAGCGCCGCGAATGGAATCAGCGAAAGCACGTCGGGTGAAATCTGATTCGGCGTTAATTGAGCGTAGAAAGGATTTTGGGCCGCAGCCCACTTATCGAGCACGTCGTATTTGTCGCTGAGCGCCGGCACGCCCGCCATGATCGCGATCACGATGCCCGCGATCGCGCCGCCGGCGATGTAGCCCGAGGCCATGAGCACGCCGGGACTTTTGTCGCCTTCCGCGACGTGCTGTTCTTCCGTCAAGTGCGCGTGCTCGGCCTGGCGCCGCCGCCGCGAGTCCACCAACCATCGCACCATG
>DATHKK010000312.1:0-9330 GCA_035489355.1 Candidatus Limnocylindria bacterium | reverse complement strand
GCTTGGCCGTTTCGATGTCCAATCCGAGTTCGCCCGCCATGAGCGACATGAGGTGCGCGACTTCGATGGAATGTTCGAGGACGTTCTGCGAATAGCTTTGGCGAAACTTCAAACGCCCCAGCAACTTCATGATGTCCGTGTGGACAGGCGCGATGCCGGCACGGACGACGGCTTCTTCGCCCGAGCGCAACACCGCTTCTTCCATTTCGGATTTCACCGCGCCCACGACTTCCTCGATGCGCGTGGGATGAATGCGCCCATCGATAATCAGCCGCTGCATCGCTTCGCGGGCGATTTCGCGGCGGACGGGATCAAACCCGGAGAGGACGACGGCGTTCGGCGTATCGTCGATTAGCACGGTCACGCCCGTCGCGCCTTCGAACGCACGAATGTTCCGCCCTTCACGTCCGATGATGCGTCCCTTGATTTCGTTGTCCGGCAACGTCAGCGTGGAACTAGTGCTCTCGAAAGCGTGACTGCCTGCGTAGCGCTGCACGGCGGTGCTGATAATCCAGCGGGCCTTTTCCTCCGCGTGCGTTTTCGCGTCTTCCACGATGCGGCGGGCGAGCGCTCCGGCATCCGCTTGCGCCTGTTGTTCGATTTCTTTCAGCAATTGCGCGCGCGCATCGACCTCGCTGAGTTTTCCGGCGGCGGCGAGCGCTTCAACGCGCTGCTTTGTCAGTGAAGCCTGCTCTTGTTTCTGGGCTTCGATGGCGGCCGTCTGTTTCTGCAATTCCTCCGTCTGACTCCGCAAGGCGTTTTCCTGCGTCACGAGATTTTCGAGCTGCCGTGAGATAAGTCTCTCGCGTTCGGTGAGGCGGCCTTCGGTTTCGGTGATCTGTTGGAGACGAGACGCAAACGACTGCTCGGTTTCCTGGCGGAGTTTCAGCGCCTCTTCATTGGCGCGCAGCCGTGCTTCGCGGAGAGCGCTGTCGGCTTCACGCCGGGCGGCGTCTATCAATGATTGGGATTCCAGGGCGCGGAATTTCCGGAGCGTTTGCTCCTTCCAACGCAGAAATATGAAAACCAGCAGAGCGCCAACGGTGAAACCGATGCCACCTGCCAGGTAGCTATTCGCCAACATCATTTCAGTCCATGCCGCGACACGAATGCCAGCGGCTCGGAGTCAGTATCGAATCAACACGCATGTCATGCGGTTCCTCCGGCACGGCGGAGACGATTTGAGCGTCGAACGCCACTCCACATTTGTGCCCGCGAACCTCGGCCAGCAACCGGTCATAGAAGCCTTTGCCTCGACCCAGCCGGCGGCCAGCCAGATCAAAGGCTACGCCAGGCACAAGCGCCAAGTCCAGTTGGTTTAAGGAAACTACGGGACAACCCGCGCCTGGCTCGAGCACGCCGAAGCGGCCGGAAACCAGTTCGGCATGAGTGCGAATGGAGCATGCTTCGTAGGAACCTGTTTTTGGATTGAACCGGGGAAAGCCAATGATTCCCGGTGATTTTTCCTCCAGCAGTGGAGTGATGTCCGGTTCGTCGGCCAACGGTGCGAAGAGCAAAACCGAGGTAGCGCTTCGCCAAATGGGCTGCTCGGCAAGCACGGCACAAAGTTGTTCCGAAAACGTGCGGCGGTGATCAGGCAGAATGGCCCGGACCAGTTCACGAACAAGGGCGCGAAGGGCGGATTTGTCAGGGGCTTCCATGGAGGGGGACACTATTTGGGCCGCGCCTGTTCGGTCATCGCGCGCCAGCGTTCCAGACGTTCTTTGATTTTCTTTTCCACACCTTGATCGGTTGGCTCGTAGTAACGTTTGGCCGCGCCGAGATAATCTTGCGGCGAAAAATGCTCCGGCGCATCGTGCGAATACTGATAGCCCTCTCCGTGGCCCAACCGCTTCGCTCCGGCGTAATGTGCGTCGCGCAGATGTTGCGGCACCGCTAGCGTCCGTCCGGATTTCACGTCGGCCAAGGCCGCGTCGATGGCAACGATGCTCGTGTTGCTCTTGTTCGCCGTGGCGATGTAGATGGCGGCTTCAGCGATCGGAATGCGCGCTTCCGGCCAGCCGACGAATTCCGCCGCCTGATGCGCTGCGGCTGTCAAAACGAGCGCCATCGGATCGGCGAGTCCCACGTCCTCCGCCGCTGCAATCAACATGCGGCGCGTGATGAACCGCGGGTCTTCACCGGCGTGAATCATCTTCGCGAGCCAGTAAAGCGCCGCGTCCGGATCGCTGCCACGCATCGACTTGATGAAGGCCGAGATTGTGTCGTAGTGCGCATCGCCATCACCGTCATAGACGATGGCCGTCTTCTGAATGCTTTGCTCGGCGATGTGCAGCGTGATGTGTATCACTCCGTCTTCGCCTGGCGCGGTCGTGAGCGCGGCGATTTCCAGCGAGTTCAACGCTTTACGCGCGTCGCCATCCGAAATGCGGGCGAGATGTTCCACTGCGGTGTCATCAGCGCGAATTTTTAAGTGGCCAAGGCCACGCTCGGAATCGCTGAGCGCACGGCGGAGAAGCACCAGAAGATCGTTTTCGGTCAGCGGTTGCAGTTCGAAAATTTGCGAGCGCGAAACCAGCGGTGAGTTGACGAAGAAGAACGGATTGTGCGTCGTGGCGCCGATAAGCCGCACCACCCCACTCTCGACATCGGGCAGCAGCACGTCCTGCTGTGCTTTGTTGAACCGATGGATTTCGTCGATGAAAAGAATGGTCGGCTGGCCGGTGTTTGCGAGGCGGTTCACTGCCGCCGCCAGCACCCGCCGCATTTCGGCCACGTTGGATTCCACACCGCTGAGCCGCTCGAATTTGTTCTTGGTGTGATGCGCGATGAGTTGCGCCAGCGACGTCTTGCCCGTGCCTGGTGGCCCGTAAAAAATGAGCGACTGAATGCGATCCGCCTCAATCGCGCGCCGGAGCAATTGTCCCGGCCCGAGGATGTGAGACTGGCCGGCATATTCGTCGAGCGTCCGCGGACGCATGCGGGCGGCGAGCGGAGCGCTGGCCATTGCGGGAGATTCGCGTTGCTCCACGTCCGGCGCGTCTTGGACCGGCGGCGGAGTAAACAAATCTTCGCGCGTCATGCGGAGATACTAAGGCGGAAAGAGAAATTCGGGAAATCCGAAATCGAAGTTGAAAAAAGAAAACCCCGCCATGAATGCCGTGCGGAACAGTTCCTTTGAACTGCTGATGAAACAGGTGGAGCCCGATCGGCAGCGTTCGACGTCCAATTAAGGCCTGTCGGCGGCTGCTCGAAATAGGGGCTCCGTAGATGTTTACTTACGGTTCAAGGACTTTGCTTCGATACACGAGCATAGGCAGGGTAAATTTGTACCTGCTTTCGCAGTCAAAGAGCAGTGTCACTTTCCAGCGACGTTGGAAGTATCGGCGCAACGCCGGATCTTCTCAAGAGCAGAAATAAATTTTGCGGAACAATTTTTAGTGGCGACGCGTTTTGGAATTTTCAGAAGCGATCAACACGTCCGCGAGAATGTCGAGTTGCTTCGCCGTGTGTTCGCTCGAAATGGCGAAACGAAAATAGCCGTCGCGCGGGCCGCCAGGATAGCGGATGAGCGGCGGAAAAATTCCAGCGCGAAGCAAGGTGCGGCTTAGGCGCGCGGCATGAGGCTTCGTTTTAGGAGTGATCGCCACAATAGGTGACGCATTCTCGACAGCAGGCAAGTTCGCGGCGCGCAAGGCGCTTTTGATTCGCAACGTGTTTGCGCGCAGGCGCGCACGCAACAAAGGATCACGGCGCAAAATGCGGATGGAGGCGAGCGTGGCGTTCGCCAGGGGCAAAGGCACTGGCGTGTTACCCGTGAAGATTCGACTGCGCTCCTGCAACGTCTCGATCACCTTCCCTGAGCCGAGCACGGCACCGCCGTAAACTCCGAATGCTTTGCTCAAGCTAATTGTTTGCACGAGTCGCTCATCGCGAACGCCGCACACTTCCGGCGTGCCGCGGCCCGTCTTTCCCACGGTGCCCGCGCCGTGCGCGTCATCGACGAGCAACATTCCGCGCTTGGGCAGCGCTTCGAGATATTCGTTCAACGGCGCGAGAGAACCATCATGCGAAAACATTCCATCGGTGAGCACGAGCGGCCGCGCGGACCGACCGAAAGATTTCAAAATTCTGCGGAAGTCTTGCGCGTCACGATGACCGAACGTGGAGACAGAACAACGAAGGAACTGCGCAGCATCCTTGGGCGAGCCGTGGGAACGTTCATCCAGCAAGGCGTGCGTGAAGTGTTCTGCGAAGCTTTGCGTGAAGGCGAGATTGCTGGCGTAACCATTCGAGAGCAGCGCGGCGCGTTCGACGCCGAAGAACTTCGCGAGTTCCTCCTCTAATTGGCCAAACAGAACGTGATTGCCCGTCGTGAGACGCGATGCTGCGACGTTCAGCCCAAACTTATCCGCTCCTTCGTGCAACGCGTGCAAAACTTCCGGATGACTCGCCATGCGAAAATAATCGCAGCCGCCAAAGTAGAGCAGTTTGCGTCCGCGATACCGGACGCACGTGCGGTCGATTTGCTGAAGTGTTTCGGCGAGAGGCACGGGGGTTAATGACGAATGCGGAATGGTGACGCGAACTTCAAATTGCTCACTTCATTCGTCATTCGTCATTTGAAATTCACGTCACCACCAAACACGTTTACGCAGGCGCGCAATGCGATCGCGCACGGCCTCGGCGAGATGACGGCTCTCCGCGGCCAGTCCAGCGTAGGACGTTTCGCCGGTGCGCTGGTGCAATTGCTCCAGCATCTCGCGGCAGAATTCACAATCCGACAACGCCCAACGGCATTTCACGATGTTGCCGCAGATAAATTCCTCGTCGTAGCCGAGGCCGTGACCGCCCGCGAGATTCGCACCGACTTTGCCGGCGGAAAGATACAAGAGCTCCGCGTTACCCGGCACCTTCTCCAAATCGAACACATGACACGCGAACTCGCGCGCTTGCTTCGCCACGATCTCGTAGTCTTCGTTCACGCCGGGGTCTTCGTCCGGATCTTCTTCGTCCGAATCCTGCACGGACTCATCGAGGTCTTCGCCCAGTTCGAACTCCGGCTCATCGTTGTCGCCCGCGACTTTTTCGGATTCGGCCGCAATACTTTCCATCTCTGCCTCGAACTCGCTCTCTTCATCATCCGCGCGTTCCGGCGGATCGATGTTGAAGTGAACTTTGTTGTAGAGGTCCTCGGGATTCTGCCATTTGGCCCAGTCCGGATTGTCGCCGAGGACGGCCATGTATTTGTCCATGAGCTTTTCGTTACGGTGCAGCTCGCGCTCCCACCACGTCTCATCGTGCGGACGTTCCGCGTCGAATGGTTCCTCAGCCATACTCAAAGAGTTTGCGGGAATGTGGCGCGAGGAAAAGCTTTTTGCCAGCGGGTGTCTTTGTGGCCAAAGACTCCACAGAAGCAAACGTAGGGAACGACGATTTCGGCGTAGGAACTTCTCATTGCGAGCGCACACCGCACATCGGATTCCGGCTTCGTTTCCTTTGTTTGCTTCTGTTCCTTCTGCGTTCTACCGGCCAGGAGTTCGTTATTCGCACGCCTTACAAACGATCCGGGGCTGAGTGCTTTGCTGAAGATTTGTTTCCCGCAGCCGCGCCTGCCGCTGCTCGAAGCAATTCGAACAATCAGAGAATTTTTCGATGTCCCAAAGATCGGCGAAGACTCGGCCCTGCCCCACACTTACTCCGCAATCCAACGCCGCTTCGAATGTGGCGAGCTTCGGCGGCGCGAATTCTCCACGTTCCGCGAGCCTGGTCAATTCAACCGGGCCAAAGCGCGACGGGATCAAGGACACGACACTCGCCCCGCACTCAAAGGCGAAATCGATCGAACGCTGCGCGAAGGTGAGCGCCTCTGCTTCCGTGCGAACGAAGGGCGGCTTCACCATCACAAACGCGCGCATGTCGATGTCGTGTTCGCGGAGAAATTTCGCCGCGCGCGAAAACATTTCGAGCGTCATGCGTTTGTTCAGCTTCGCCAGAATGTCGTCGTCCGCGATTTCCAAACCCATCGCGACCTCCAGCCTGGGCGGAGTCCCGGCCGACGCCTGTTTGAGCAAATCCCGAAAGCGCACGCTGGATGCGCCAACCAGCGCCGGATGGCACTCAACGATGATTCGTTCAAAGCGACAAACGCGCTCAGCGATCGTTTCGTAATCCTCCGGAGGAATCGCTTTGGGATCGAAGAAGCTGCCGGCGTTGTAGAGTTTGATCTGCTTGATATTGGAGGGACAAGTTTCACGAATGCCCGACGAATCAGAGTTGGATTTGTGGAACTCGTCTCTCCCAAGTTGCGCCAATGCAAAATCGATCTGCGCGGCAATCGCGCCGGGCGGCGCCGTTTCCGTCAGCGTATTCTTCCACAGGTCGCAATAGATACAGTGCCACGGGCATGGGCGGTTCGTCAGAAATATCGTCGCGACCGAAATAACCTTGCCCGACTCGTCCCGCTCCGGCTCCGTCAAAAAGGAATGCGGACGAAGCGGGTTGAGGTCTGCATGCTGGCGAGGCGCGTCCACCAGCATTCGTTTCACTGATACATCGCCAGGAACTGTTTCCTAAAGTCCGTCTCGCGATTCGGCACGCGCTCACGTAATTGCTCAACTCGCAGCGCGCCATGCTGAAAGCGGCGTTTCGGAAACACCGGCATGTCCATTCCCGTAATCGCCTTCACTCCGCGCGAAACAATTTCACCTTTGAGCGCGTAAAGTTTCTCGACGCTGTAATCCGTGAGCGCGATGAACGGAATGCCTTCCGCGACCTCGATCACGTTGGGCTGCGCGAAGGGGCTGAATCCCTCGAAGCCAAACCGCCGCGCCGGCGCGTACGTGCGCACGTAACCACGGCTCAATCCGCCGCTGTAAGTGAGCGAGTGCTTGATGCGGCCCACGCCCCAGCCCTCCTGATAGAGCATCGTATTCTGGACCACGCTGCGAATCGTCAGCTCGGGATTCTCTTCGATGGGATAGTCCTTCAGGTTTTCGTCCCCGCCATCGCCGTCGATCAAGCAGCGCCAATCGGGATAACGCTCGCGAATGCCGCGGCACAACGTGAGGCCCATCGAGGCGCATTCGACGTCCAGCGGTTTGTAATCTTCCAAGGTGCGAATCGTTTCCCGCACGTCGATGCTGGAAAGGTCGGCCTCGATCGGTTCGAGGAACATGCCGAGGCCGATACGTTCCAAAAATTCCCGCGCTTGCTGGAGATCTGGACCATCGCCAAAGCTCAGCGTGAATGCTTTCAGCCGCGAAGGACTCAGGCCCAGCGTGCGCATCACGTGATACGTGATGAGGAATATCGCTCCGCTATCAATGCCGCCGGAAAAACAGACGCCAATAGAACGTGCTCCCGGGATCTTGCCGGGTCCCTGATTTGCCGCGCCCGAACCCGGCAGGATACCGGGGGCACGTTGAAGCCACTTCGCAATTTCATCCGCGACGGCGCCGATGTAAGCGCGCCCAATCTCATCGAGGTCCGTGGAGAGCTTGTCGCGTTTCGGATTAAAGAAACGTGTGTAAGTCGGATCGGGATCGGGACAGCCGATCAGTTGCAGTTCGATGATGTGGTGCGCCGGGACCATGCGCGTGTAGCTCGGATGAAATTGATCGCCCAGCCCTTCGCGTTTGAGCTGTTCGTGAATGGCATCGATGCGATCGGCGACAATGAGCGCGGGGCCGGCCTGGCGCTTGGCCAGGAAGTAGCGCATTGGACGGTCGAGCGAACGGGCCATGCGCACCGTTTTCCCGTCGCGCGCGAGCAAAGCAAAGGAGCCATCAATTTCGCGGACCGCTTCCGCTTCATGGCTCAGCACCCGCGCCCGCGCGTCTTCCACGGACATGTTGTAAATGCGGTTGAGCGCGGGATCGATCAGGTCAACGACACGTTCCACGTAATCGGAGTGCATGGAGCGACTGTAGAGATTCCGGGAAAGGAAGCAAACTCGGGCCGCCGCCAACTGTCCCCGTTGCGCCTCTTCGGGTGAATGCTATTTTTCGCCTCGAGGATGGCCAGCATTTCACTACCAACACCAGGCGCTGTGCCCAAGCCGCGCCTTTGGGAGCCAGTCAAGGTCTGGCGGAGACAACTCGCCGCCAGGCTCATGCGCCGGCGCGTGACCGCACGAAACTTCAGCATCATCTCGAACGATTGCTGGGGCGGCATGGCCTATGAGGAACTCGTCACGCGCTACGACACGCCGTTCGTCGGATTGTTTCTCGCGCTCGAAGATTATCTGCGGCTGCTGCGACGGCTGAAATTTTACTGCGAGAGCCGGCTCGAATTCACCGACCGCTCGCGTCACGAAGAGATCAACGTGTGGCGTGAGGCCATTCGGAAGCCCTATCCCATCGGACTGCTGGGCGGCGATGTGGAAGTTCAGTTCCTCCACTACGCCAGCCGCGACGAGGCAGAAACGAAATGGCATCGCCGCGCGCAACGCATCCACTGGAACAATCTCTGCGTGAAAATGTGCTGGCACGATGACGCGCGCATGGAGGATTGGCTGCGCGAATTCGATGGGTTCCCGTTCGAGCGCAAGCTGAGTCTGGTTCCGCGCCACGTTCCCGGACTGAAACACTCCGTTCGCCTTCGCGACTATTCCACGGACGGCACGGCGCAGTATTGGAGTTCGCATCGCCACTTCGATGTCGCGGCCTGGCTTAATGAAGGCGTGATTCGCCGTGCCACGTGCGGACGAGCGCTCGATGCGCTGCTCTACTGGCACTATTGAAATTTCATTCGATGTGGGCGTCATTGGCTGCGCAAGGAGAGGAGAGCATTATGAAACGAATCACCATTACATTGACCACTATGGCTTTGCTCGCGGGCTTCGGCCTGCACGGAGCCGATGACAAAACGACACGCCGCGAGCGCGCCGAACAAACCAAAGCACAGCGCGAGGCGAAGAAAGACATCGACCAGCAAATCCAAGCCATCAACAAGCTGGACAACAAGGAGTCGGCTTTGCGCGCGGGCATGGCTGCCGTGTCGAAGGAAACCGCGGTGCCTTTGCCAACGATCGAAGCCGAGCACAAGCAGCATCCCAAGGCTGGCGTCGCGGGATTATTCGTGGCGCACGAGTTGTCCGTTCACACCAGGAAACCCGTGGAGACTTTTCTCAAACAACATTCCAGCGGCAAGTCCTGGACGGAATTGGCCGAGGCCAATGGCGAAGATCTCGCCGCCATCGAGGCCAAGCTGACGCGCATCGAGCAAGCCATGCGCGGCACCAGCGCCGCCAGCGCGGATTCGACGGACCGCACGCAGGTGAGAGAAGCTGATACGAAGTCGAGCCTGGATCGGCGCGTGCAGGCGTTGAACTCAGCGGACCAATCGGCCGCCCTGCCCCGCCAGGGA
>DATHKK010000311.1:0-9297 GCA_035489355.1 Candidatus Limnocylindria bacterium | reverse complement strand
TGCTTGCCCAGAAAAAATTCTGCGCAGCCGAAAACGGGGGTTATCCCAATACTTCCTGCCGCTGCGCCCTCAATTGCTGTTGCTGCTGCAAAAGGTCCGTCCTCCGCTCGTCGCTCACATCCGGGTGCACGAGTTCGCGGTTGAGCCGTTGCAATTCAGCGGTCAGGTAGTCATTCCGCAGGTGCGTGAGCACATCCACGATTTGTTTCTCGGGATGCGGAATGTGGTGCTGCTCGGAAAGGGCCGTCCCAATCAAGGCCTGGGCTTGAGGATCGTCGCGGAACTCGGAAAGAAAAGCTGCGCCTTGCGGTAAGGCTCCTTCCAAATCTTCCAGGCAGCGATGCACAATTCGTTTCACGGCGGAACTCTTCAGCCAGTTCGCATCCAGGCGTGCGGCCGCCACGGCGCGATGCTCGCTGGCGGACAGCAGCAACTTGAGCAGTTGCATTTCGCGCACGGTGGGCGGGACCGACGGTGCTTCTTCAATCGCGGCAGCGGAGGCCGAATCCGCTTCATCGGCGGCACGATCGAATTCATCATCGCGCGGAGCGCGCGGCTCCGCGGCGCGCGTTTTCTTGAACTCCGCGCGCACCGCGTCAGTGGACACACCCAAACGCAGCGCCGCTTTTTGCGCGTGCGTGTCGATGAGCATTGCGTTGCGGGTCTTGGCGAGCGCCTCACCAAATTCGCGCAACACGGCCACGCGGCCTTTGTCGGTCTTCGTGTCATTGGTTGCGGAAAGGCGTTTCAGGTACCAGTCGAAGAATCCTTCGGCCTTGTCGATGATTTCGCGAAACGCTTCGCCGCCGTGTTGCTTGATGAATTCATCAGGGTCTTTGCCGTTCGGAATGGACGCGACGCGGATCGACAGACCCGCCGCCAGCAAGGGATCGAGCGAACGCGTGGCCGCATTCTGGCCTGCGTTGTCCGCATCGAAGCAAAGCACCACTTCCTCCACGTAGCGCTTGAGAATGCGCGCGTGATCCGGCGTGAGCGCGGTGCCTTGCGGTGCAACGACGTTCTGCACGCCGGCCATGTAGCAGGCCATCAGGTCGAGTTGGCCTTCGCAGATGACGGCTGACTCGGCGTCCAGCAGCGGACGTTTGGATTTATCGAGACCAAAGAAAACTTTTCCTTTGATGAAGATGGGCGTCTCCGGCGAGTTGACGTATTTCGCGGTCTTCCCGTCACCGGCCAAGATCCGCCCGCTGAAACCGATGACGCGCCCCTGCTCATCACAAATCGGGAAGATGAGCCGTCCGCGAAACCGATCGTAGAAATGCTCTCCACCTTCCTTGCGAATAATCAGCCCGGCCTGATCCACGACCGCGAGTTCATGGCCTTTGCTCTTCGCCCAATTGACCGTGTCGTCCCAGGCATCCGGCGCGTAGCCGAGGCGAAAAAGTTTTACGGCCTCGTCGGTCACGCCGCGTTTGGCGAGGTAGTCGCGCGCAATTTGTCCGTTCGCATCATTCGTGAGCGCGGTCTGCCAGCGTTGCGTGATTTGCTCATGAATGGTCCAGAGCACTTCTTTGATGTGCTTTTGCTGCTGCGCGGCAGGATTGTTTTCGAATTGGAGCGGAATGCTCGCGCGCTCCGCCAGCCGGCGCACGGCATCCATGAATTCCATGCCTTCGTATTCGCGAATGAACGTGAACACGTCGCCGCCCTTGCCGCAGCCGAAGCACTTAAAAATCTGGTGCTGTGGGTTGACGTTGAAGCTCGGAGTTTTCTCGCGATGGAAAGGACAGAGGCCGCGAAAGTTCGTGCCGGCGCGCTTCAACGGCACGACTGCGCCAACGACATCCACGATGTCATTGGCGGCGCGAATCTGCTCAAGAAGATGCGGGGGAATGAGTCCGGCCACGCCGGAGAGCGTTACTTGCCGCCCATGATGGCGTCAATTGTCCGCTCGTTACGCCGGGCCAGGCTGTTGTTATCGCGCAAGCCCGAAGAAGAGCCGGACGTTCTCTCAATCATCAAGGTGGAAAGATACTTTTTTGCGTTGATGCCAGTCGTGGATTTCTCAAACACAGTGACCTGCATCTTGGAAGGGTGAGGAAAAAAATCGCTGCCGTAATTGTAGTCCACGTCCTTGGCGCGTTGGGCGAGATACTCCGGGCTGTAATGAGGCGCGTGCAGCAGGCTGAGCACGAAAAAGTAAACACACACAAAGCGCACCGCGCCCGCCGCCATTCCGCCGTAATATTCGAAGCGGCCGAAGATGTCGCTCTCGATCATCTTTTGCCCCAGCTTCTTCTTGATAAGCACGAACACGATCTTTACGCCAAGGGCGATGGCCAGGTAGCTCATCATGTAATAAGCGAGGCGGCTGATGACCGGTTTCTCGAACAGATCGCCCAGTCCGTGGTAGAGCAGACCGCCCGCGACGATGATCACCACCCATTGCACGGCATCGAGCAACTCCTCGGAAAGCCCGCGCTTGCGGCCCCGCACGACGCCGATCAGGATGACGAGGACGGTCAGAAAATCGACCCAGTTGATCGTCAGGGATTGAGACCATTTCACAAAGCTGTTTAACCAGTTCATAATTAACGGCACGAAGCCGCTGGAGGGAACATCGGCAATACCGGGGCATTTATTAACAAGTTCCGATGGGCAACCAAGGCGGAGTTACGGCAGGGTTTCGGCGCGGGCGGAGCAGCGCAGGCCTCGCCGCGCAATAAACGCAGGATTTTATGGGCGATAACGAATTGGGAACACGAAAGCCGGGGAATCAACTCGTCCTCCAATGGGTGCAGCAGCAGGCGGCGCTTTGCCAACCGGACGGCATCTTTTGGTGCGACGGCTCGGAAGAAGAAAAGCGGCTGCTGACGCAACGGGCCGTCGCATCTGGGATTCTGATTGAGCTTAACCAGCAGAAACTTCCGGGCTGTTACCTGCACCGCTCGAATCCCAACGACGTCGCGCGCGTGGAGCAATGCACTTACATCTGCACGCCGACGCGCGACGAGGCCGGACCCACGAACCACTGGCTACCGCCGCGCGAAATGTACGCGAAGCTACGGGACCTTTGTGACGGCTCAATGCGCGGACGCACGATGTACATCGTGCCTTACCTGATGGGACCGCCAGGATCGCTGCTCAGCAAGGTCGGCGTGGAACTGACCGATTCCATTTACGTCGCACTGTCCATGCGCACGATGACGCGCATGGGCCGTGTCGCATGGGAGCAACTGGGCGATAGCGACGATTTCAATCGCGGCCTGCACACCATGCTCGACGTGAATCCTGACCGCCGTTACATCGCGCACTTTCCGCAGGACAACGCCGTGATTTCGATCGGCTCGAACTACGGCGGCAATGTTCTACTCGGAAAGAAATGCCTCGCACTGCGCATCGGATCGTATCTGGGGCGGATCGAAGGATGGCTCGCCGAACACATGCTCATCCTCGGCGTCGAATCACCAACGGGTGAAAAGACTTACGTCACCGCAGCCTTTCCCAGCGCGTGCGGGAAAACGAATTTCGCGATGCTCGTTCCACCGCCGCATTTCGCCGGTTGGAAAGTGACGACCGTGGGTGACGACATTGCATGGATGAAGCCCGGCGCGGATGGACGCCTTTACGCCATCAATCCCGAGGCCGGCTACTTCGGCGTCGCGCCTGGCACGAGCACCATGTCGAATCCCAACGCGATGCAGATCGTTTCGCGCGACACGATTTTCACGAACGTCGCGCTCACACCCGATGGCGACGTGTGGTGGGAAGGCAAGACCGACGAGTCGCCGCCCGAACTGATCGATTGGCGCGGCCAGCCGTGGACTCCCGAGTCCAACGAAAAAGCGGCGCACCCGAACAGCCGTTTCACGTCACCGATGATCAACAATCCCGCGCTCGATCCGGGAGTGAACGATCCTCAAGGCGTGCCCGTGAGCGCGATCATATTCGGCGGACGCCGCGCAACCACCACGCCGCTGGTTTACCAGGCCTTCAACTGGATTCATGGCGTTTACATGGGAGCAACCATTGGCTCCGAGATGACGGCGGCGGCGGGGGGCGCGGTGGGCCAGGTGCGTCGCGACCCGATGGCCATGCTGCCTTTTTGTGGTTACAACATGGGCGACTACTTCCGGCACTGGCTTTCCATGCGGAAATTCATTCACGTGGTCCCGCGCATTTTCCACGTGAACTGGTTTCGCAAAGACGAACAAGGGGAGTTTCTCTGGCCTGGATTCGGTGAAAACATGCGCGTGCTCAAATGGATCGTGGATCGATGTCACGGCCGCGCCGATGCGAACGAAACGCCGCTGGGCTGGGTGCCCGGCCCGAAAAGCTTCGATCTCGAGGGACTGCCCGCGTCCATGCCTGAACGCCTCGCCAAAGCGCAAACCATCGACCTCGACGAATGGCGACGGGAACTGCTCTCGCAAGACGAGTTGTTCATGAAGCTCTACGCGCACCTGCCCAAGGAAATGGTCTTTCAACGCGAGTTGCTGGTGTCGCGATTGTAGGCGAACCCTGAATCGTTAAAGGAAGGGCGCGTCGCTCCACGCGCGCCGGGGCGTCACTTATAACAGTGCGATCTTTTCCGTACTCGCAGCGGCGCGCGCGGAGCGACGCGTCTATTCTCCCACCGGCGGCGGCGTGGCGCGGCGGAAATTCAGTTGGAACTCGCCCTGGCTGATCGTCGCGATGGTGTTCGTGTCCGTCGGAATAATCGGCGCGATGTTCGTGCTGACGAAAGCAAAGGTGCCGATCAGGTAGTTGGACCCGAGGAAATCAATCGAGAGGTAGGAAACCGGGACGACGGCGTTGGTCATCGTGTTGTCTGCCTGGAAATGGTACTGGGCCTTTCTCGGAATATCGAGGGCGTCGTAGTACGCGAGATTTTGGCCATCGCCCAGAGGATAGATGGCCGGAACGTTGGAGCCGACGCCTTGCACGTAAAGGAGAATGCCGCGCGCGATCGAGGCATTGTCGAAGGCGCTGACCGAGAGCGTTCCATTCGTGGTGAACTCGCCAATGCACGTGCCGTCGTCCGTTTGAAAATTCGGGCTGCCGGCCACCGAACCCTTTTTCGATTCGAAGGAAAGCCGGCCAATGTTCGCGGTCATGGCGCTGAAGCCGAGCGGACTTCTCAACGCACGTTGAACGGAATTGGAAGCGCTGCTCAGCTTCGAGGCGACCGTGGCAAGCCGGACGAGGCGAGTGGAAAACGAGGCGGCGTTCACCGCGTTCGAAATCGCTTTGTCCACGGTGGCGATGGAGAGGCGCGCGGCGGTCCGGTTCACGCCGAGCGGCGCGGGAACGAGCTGCTGGACAATGGCATCACGGCGCGATTGAAAGTCCGCCTGATAATCATTCGCGGCCGTTTCGATCAGCGTCAGATAGCCGGCCGTGCTGGCGAGCGTCTTGTTCAGGTTGCGCAAAATCGTGATGTCCGTGTTCAAGGATTTCGACGGCTTGCGATACGCGTTGAGGCCGTTGATCAATGTCCGGTTGCCAGGATTTGCCACGAGGTCATTGGTCAATTGATTCTCAATGGGCTTTTGAAACGCGAGAATGGGATCGGCACTCGAGTTGGAAACGAGCGCAAGAAGGCTCGCGAGACACAGCAATGGACGAACGAGGAAACGCATTTTCATATTAGCGGGCGCGAGTATGCAGGCGGTGAAAACAATTGCAACTGCCACGCGCCGTTGGTAGTGCCTCAGGCACTACCGCGCCGTTCAACGACTTTGCGGATTGCAGTTCCATCCGCGTGTCGTTTGATTGCGCGCATGTTTCCTTACACGACCCTGGCGAAAGACAAAGCGTGGCAGCCCGGCCCTTACGATGGCGTGGAACTGCTCGTGTTGCACAAGAATGAAAGCACCGGCGGCGTGACCGTGCTGCGCAAGTTCAAAGCCGGAGTGACGGTCCCGGCGCATATTCATCCGCAGGCGAACGAGACGGTATATGTGCTCTCCGGCGAATGGGAGGAGTCAGGCGTGACTTATACGAATGGCGCCTTCTTCTTCGCGCCCAAAGGCGTGGCGCACGGCCCGCACACCGCGAAGAGTGAAGTGGTGAGCCTGACCATTTTTGATGGGCCTCTGATTGTCGTGCCGGCCTGAAAAAGCAGCACGACGTGCGTCATTTCAAACTGAATGCCCGGCAACGCGCGAAACGTTTGTGCATCGTTCAAGGACCAACCAACCGGTAGAACGCAGCGCCCGGAGGAGCCGGTTCGGCAAATGAATTGGTGCTCTCGGTGCCGGGCAGGTCCTGCCAGTTTATCGTCGAAAGACTTGTCGTTTTCTGCAGCCGCGCGCCAGGCAGGCTGTTCCAGGTCACGACAACATCAGGCCCGTTGCGCGCAATGGAGATGGTTTGGAAAAAGATCCCCGCCGCCTTCGGTCCACCGAGCGCGGTGAGTTCCGTTCCCGTCAGTACGCGGTCCACGAACCCGACGCTGTTCACGTAAAGCTCGTGCGTGTATTGCCCGCTCGTATCGCCTTCGTTGAACAGCAACAGATCGGGGCCGCTGTCCGTGTTGGAAAAAAGTGACCAGCGCCCGTCGAGCGCATAAGTGCCGCCGGTGTTCTCCTTCACCTGCGCGCCGTTGACGAAAAACGCGAGCCGATTGCTGGCAAGGTCCGACGCGAACGCAATCCGATACCAGGTGTTAGTCGCAATGGTTCCGGCGGGAGAGTAGCTACCGATGCCAATGCCGCCGTCAGGCGCGATGTAAAAGTCCGCGTCATTGCCCGCCGGATTGGCGGGATTCGCATTGAAGAAGGCTGTGTAACCAAGCGGCGCGGGAATCAACACGTCCGCGATGAACGTGTAGCAATTAATGTAAGCGCCGCCGCCGTTCATTCCGCTTTCGTGGAACGTGAGGTGATAACCATTGTCCAGCGCAGCAAAGGCCGGTACGTGCATGTAGCGCGCGGGTTGCCCGTCGATGTGCGGCACGCTCACGCCGTCCGTGATTCCGAAACTCGTCAGCCCCGCCGTCGCGCTGTCCGCGTAAGTCATGTCGCCGTTGCCAAGCGATGCATTGAGATTGGTGGCGTCAAAGGTCCATTCGTAAAGCGCGTTCGATGCGGGCGCGAAAGCAGCCGTCGTGAAACTCCATTCGGGTCCCGTGATCGCACCGTTTGTCGTGATCTCGTCAATGCGCCAGAAGCAAGTCGTGCTCAGCGTGAGATTGCTTAGGACGACGATGTCATTCGTTTGCCGGCGCACAAATGCCGGCGGCGAACTCGTGCCAAACCAAAAGTCATGCATTACGGCGTTGCTGCCCACGATCCACGTGAGCAATGGATTGGGCGAAACATTCACCGCGCCATTGGTTGGCACAGGACCGGACGCTTCGGCAAATTGCGGCGGTTGCAACGCGTTCATGATTTGCGGAAAATCCGTCTCCATGTAGTCCACGCCAATCGCTGCGTTCGCCGCCATCGTATCCGGATCGAGGATAGTGTAAACCGACACCATGAAACCTTGCTCCTTGGCAGCGCGAATAAATGCCGGGTTGAGCGTGCCGTAATAGACGCCCATGTCGAAGCCGTACACGCCCATCGCACGCATATTGTTGAAAAAGTTCGTATCTGAAATGGAACTCACCGGCGGCTCCCAAATGATCTTTGCGTTCGGCAGGCGCGAGCGAATTTGCGCGGCGTCGCTGGCATTCTGGTAAACGTAAAACCACAAGTCGTCGGGATTGAACCCGGTTTGCGCGAGGGCGTTCGTGATCGCGTCGATCTGCCCGGGAATCTTCAAATCAAAGTAGAGGATCATCCTGTCCTTCGTTTCCGTCATGACCTCGGCAACGGTCGGAATTCTTTCGCCGGCAAACTCGGGAGAGAACGAGGAGCCTGCGTCCAACGTTTTAAGTTGAGCGACGGTCATGGACGCCACCGCACCCGTACCATCGGTGGTGCGATCCACGGTTGAATCATGCACCAGCACGGCCACGCCATCGGCGGAGAGGCGCGTGTCGATCTCGATCGCCGGCACGTTGTTGCTCAAGGCGCGGCGCACGGCGGCCATGGTGTTATCGGGTGCGCAGCAGAAAAATCCGCCACGATGGCCGATGGCCCCGACGCGGCGCGGCATTTGCGGAGCGAGCGGCGGGGCCGCGGAACCGGGAGTCAACGCCCCCTCCGCATGCGCGCCACCGAGCGCGGTGATCTCTTCCATCTTCATCGCGCGATCCACGAAATAAACGCTGCTCACATAACCGGCCGCGGTTTCGCCATTGTTGTCCGTGAACAAAAGAAATTCCGAGTCGAGCGCCCAGCCGCTGCCGAGGGAAGAACCAGTCGAGCCAATGCCGCCCACGAATCGCCCATCGATGAAGCGCTGGCACTTGCCTTCGCCGGGCGCGGCTTGCATGACGATGGCGACGCGATGCCAGGTGTTCGGACGAATCGCGCCATGATAAATGCCATTGATGCCGATGCCGCCGCTCGCCGCATTCTTCACGTAAAACTCGGCGTCGTCGGAATTATTCGTGTTCGCCTGATACAGCGCGCGCCAGGCTCCATCGCTCGCGGACGGGAAAAGCACGTCGATAATCAGCGTGTAGTTGGAAATTTTGCCGACGGTTTCGCCGTAAGGCCCGTTCGCCGGAGCGGCGTGCGCCAGACGATAACCTTGCAGCGGAGTCGCGGCGGGGAAACGCATCACGTCTGGATCACCGCCCGTCATCGCGGGCAAGCCGAGGGCGCTCGCTTTGCCAAAAGTGGTAAGCGTCGGCCCCCACCCGCTCGCGCCAGGATCGTGATAAACCAAAATGCCCGCCCCGCTCGCCGCCGCAAAACGATTCGTGGTGTTGGTGAAATTAAACAACGTGCCGGCAGCTTGAACGTGGCCGACACACGCTAAAGACATCAACGCTGCCAGCAACACTGTGCTCATCCGGCACGGGAAAAAATTCTGTTGAAGAAACTTGTTCATAAACTCGCGCACTCCCTTCAAATGCAATGCACCCCATCCGAGCGTGGCTCTGATGGGGTGCAACAAATCATTCGGTCACTACTTCTTCCACTGGCGGCGCCAAAATGCGAACGCCAGCGCGCCCATGCCGAGCAGCGCCCACGTACCCGGCTCCGGCACAGGAGCGATGCCGGCGGCGTTTGGACCGCCGAGCGCCGCCATCTGCGATGGGTTCAGCGTCTGGTCCGTGAAATACACGCTGCTCACGTACAACTCGTGAGTATATATGCCGCTCGGGTCGCCTTCGTTGAAAAGCAACAGGCTGGGAAGCGTATCGGCGTTGGAGTAAAGAGAGAATCGACCGTCCAGCGCGTAAAGTCCGCCGAAGTTTTGTTTCACGAGCAAACC
>DATHKK010000310.1:0-4153 GCA_035489355.1 Candidatus Limnocylindria bacterium | reverse complement strand
ACGAGATCGATCGCATTGTCGTTCCGTTCGTGCCGCGGCAGCGACATCACGAGGTCGTAGCTCAGGCCCGGATAAACGCCGAACAGATCGAACTGCTGATTGAAGAAGAAACTGGTGTAAGTGACGACCGACGAAACGCGGATCATGAATTTCTGGTCCGAATCGCCCACGCCGAATGAATATTCAATGAACGGGTCGTATTCCGTGAAGCTACCCTTGTCGAGACTGCCGAACGGCTTCGTCACCAGGTTACCGTTGAGGGCGGGATTAAGACCGAACCAATCGCGCGCCAGCACCGAACCATCGCTCACTCTCACCAATTCGATGGACGGGCTGATGGTGTAGAACGGCGTCTGGATCACGCGCGCGTTGTCGATGTCGAACACAGCGCGCACGGTCCCGCCACGATGGACGGTGAACGTGACCGGATCTTTTCTGCTGTCTCCGTCCGAGGGGGGCGGCACGTTATCGCGATCCTGGAGTTCAATTCTCACCTTGAACTGCGAGCCGACGACGACCCTCACCAGCAGGTCGGGATGTTTGCTGTTGATGTCCAGCACCAGTTTCTCGGCGATCAATTTGAGGTTGCGCTGCGAATTGTCCGTCGTGTCGCTGTTCCTGACCGTGTAGCTGCTCTCGACGCCATCGATCGTCAGAATCCATTTTTCTCCCGGCACCCAGTCCTGCGTGAACATCGCCGCGGAATCAGCCCCGTCATTGAGCGTGTATTGAACGGTCAGGAAATGGCTGCCCACGAACGAAGTCTTGCTGGCGTCGCTGTCATCCTGGACACGAATCACTTCCAGATCACCGACCGCGATCAAGCTGCCATCGGTTCTCGTCAACACGATCGTGTTGCCCACCACGCCCGCGTTCAGGCCGGCAATGTTGGCGTTTGCAATGCGCTGGCGCAGGCCATTCGGCACGGCGGACTCGCCGAATTGGCCCGCCGTGTAATAAAGCGTGTTCGCCCCCACCGTGATGTTCCAAGTGTCGTCGAGATGGAACGGATAGTTCGCTAGGTCTGGCGTGATGATCATCTGCCAGTTCAACTCCGGCGCACCGCTGACGGTCGCGCTGCCGCTGATGACGGGCGTGCTGATTTGCAGCGCGGGCGTGAAGCTCGTCGCGTCGGCGCGATAGATGTAAATGATATCGCCGCTGCCCAGCGCGAAATACGGGCCGGTGATGTCACTCCGCAGATTGGCCGCAATGTCACCCGCGGCCGCGTTCTCGTCCTCCGCGACCAGGTACTCCACAGTCTGGCCCAAGCCGGTGATGCTCCAGGTTTCCAGTTCGTCCGGGTCTCCGTTCAGATTCAGGCGCGCTGCGCTGATGGCCGCGCCCGCGAGCGTTGTCACGTCCGTCCCGTCGGATTGCTCAATAAGAATGCTCAAGCCCGCGGTGCCGCCATTGCGGAAGACGACGATTCGCGATCCATCGGCGAACGCTTCGTAATCCGCATTCCCCGCCTGGCTTGAATTATTGATCGCCGCCGCCAGCGCGCTCGCCACGCCTGTCCTCGTCGGGCTGGACGGAATCGTGATTTCGATGCCGGACGCAACTCCCGGGAGAGTAATCGTCCAGTCATCCGTCGCCGTCAGGTCCGCGGCCTCGATGGTGAGCATTCTCGCTGAAGGCGTGGTGATGACGGCGCTTCCTTCGGCGACCGGTCTCGTGATGCCGAAATCAACCGTCGCGTCCGAGAGACTGTTGAAAACGATTAAGTTGCCCGAACCGCTCACGTCAAAATCATCCCGCAGATCATCCGCCAGCGAAGCCGTGGTCGAGAGCCGCCCCGCCGTGGCCGTGTGCGTTTCTCCATCCACGGTCAGCGACCAGTCCTGGTTTTCGTAAACGGACCCCGTGAGCGAAACCGTAAGCGTCGTCCAGCGAATGTTCTTCACCTGCGTGGCGAGACCGCCGGCGACCGTCTGACCAGCGGGCGTGCCGTTGATCGTTGCGAAGCTTTCCGGCTTGGGTGCGGTGATCGAGACAGCCACCGTGAATGCCGTATCAGTCAAAGTGACGAAGGCGTCGCCCGCCGTGCCGCCGCCCGGATTGATCGCCGCTTGCAAACCATCCGCGACACTGGCGCGCCGCTGGGCCGCGTTCAGGCCGGTGAGCGAACCGACGGTGTAGGTGTAAACATCACTCGGAGCCGAACCAAGGACGACCGTCCAAATGTCACCCGTGTTGATCGTCCCCTCGATCTCGACCGCCGCGTTCGCAAAAGTGATCGGCGTCGAACCATTCTGCTGGTAAGCCGTCGTGGTCCGGGTGACGGTGCCGACGAAGCCGCTGACGTTGTTGGTGAGGAACGGCTGCGGCACATTCGACGACGAGGGAGTTTCGCCTTCGAGATTGAAACCGCGCGCTTCGTCCATGATTTCCAGAAACACACCGCCCGCCGTGTTCACGATGATCGTCGTGAAGGGCTGGCTCGTGGCCGGATCAACCAGCGTGTAACGAGGATCGGCGAGGATCTGGCCCTTCAACGCTTTCGCCAATTGCTCCAGCGTCGTCACCGCCGTCAGGACGCCGTCGATCGTGTAGCTGTTGCCCACGGCCACCGAGTAATTCTTGTAGCGCAGGCCGAGTGTCCACACGTCGCCGGTCTTGAGGTTCCCGCTGAGCTGGTACTTCACGTACTCATAGAACTGGCTCGTGTCGGAGTTCGTGATCGAATCGCCGCCCTCCGGATCGGGACTGGGCACTGGCGTGGCCAGCATGTCCGACGTGATCTCGAATTGATAAATGTCGAAGCTGCCATTGCCGGCGCCCTGCACGCGCACGTAAGGGATGCCGAAGTCGATACCGCCGCCAAAATCCGTGTTCCCAACCGTCGGATCGTAGAAGGTGAAGAAGTTGCCGGCAGCGTCGATGTCCTGCGCGCTGTTGTTGCCGTTTTCGTCCTCCGCCACGGGCTGCGGCGCGAACAGGAACGTGTCTTGCGCGTGTTCCGCCACGGAAACGTGCAGTTGATAATCGACGCCTTCCGGCAGCCCATCGCTGGTCGGATAGCGCGCGGTCACTTCGATGTAATAAGTCCCCTTCTCCGCGAAGAAGTACTCGAGATTGTCGTCGTAATAGAAGTTCGTGCCCGGGTCCCACGGCACCGGACTCCATCCCAAGCCTTCGGCGATCAGGGCCGGCAACGTCGGTTGTTCGGGATCGAGCGGCTTGCGCAGTTCGTAGAGCCGCAGCGTGCTCACCCATACGACGCTGTCGCCCTGCTCGAATCCATGATCGATGTCGAACAACGCCTGCACACCAGGGAATCCGACGGAACTCCCAGCGTGCGCCAGCGTGTAAGCGCTCAACGCGGACTCGATCATGCCTTCGGTAATCTCGAACGAGTAGAAGTCGCTCCGGCCATCGCCCGCGCCCAGGACGGTGAGGTGCGGCGTGCCGATTGCGTCCGCGATGTCCGGGTTCGAGTTCGAGTTCCACTTGGCCGCATCGAGGTCCTGCGCGATGAACACCGAATCATGCACGCCCACTTCTCGGGTAACGGCGGTTCCGAAATCACCGACGAGTTTGATCTCGCCGTTTGGATCATCGCTGTAGAAGACCACGGTGAATGATTGGCCGTCGCCACGCTCGACGCGAAGAATGCCGTCCCCCGGATTGGTCGCGCTGAAACCGTTCTGGCCATTGATCGCGGACTGGAGTCCCGCTGCCATCGAAGTGCTGGAGCCGCCCGAAGACGTCGAGTAATTGAATGTCTCCGACCCCACGCGCAGTTGGACTCTCCACGACGCGGCCGTCGTCACTTGCGTCAGATCGAGCCGCGCGGACGTGGCCTGCGTGAGGAAGCCCGAACCCACGAACACTTCCTCGCTCGGTTCCACGAGCTGCGTTCCACCGTTCGTTTCCACCACCAACACGCCGCGCGCGTCGTCATCGATGATGCGCACGTCCAACGACTCGGCTCGCGTGACTTCACGGTTCGCGCCGACCGTGTACGCGTAGAGCATCAACTCATCGGGCTGTGGTTCGTCCGCACCAAGATCGGCGCCCACGGCAAGCTGCCAGACTGCGCCCGCGACCAAGGCTCTGTTCGCGTCATTCAACCGGAACACGCGCGTGGACCAATGGGTCGCGCTTGCCGTGCCGGTCACCGTGCCGCCGGAAACCGGCGCGTTGCTGG
>DATHKK010000309.1:0-2036 GCA_035489355.1 Candidatus Limnocylindria bacterium | reverse complement strand
GGACAGGCAGGTTTGCTCATAAGGAAACACCATAGCGGCACTCCGCAGCGGGACTCAACTGCGACTTGGTCCGCAGCCACACAATGACCGTGAGACGTTCCGGGTGCGCGCAACGGTTCAAATTCTCTGCAAACTTCCTGTTACCTTTCGCGCCGGCCGGCGGTTCTATTTCTAAAAGCCAACATGGAAGCCGATGACATGGAATTGCTGCGGGACTACGTGCTCGATCGTTCCGAGCAAGCGTTTCACACGCTGGTCGAGCGGCACATTCACATGGTGTATGCCGTGGCGTTGCGCCAGACGGGCCAGGCGCAATTGGCCGAAGATGTTTCCCAGGCCGTGTTCATCGTGCTGGCCGAGAAGGCGTCGACCATTTCGAAAAATACAATTCTCGCCGGCTGGCTTTTTCGCGCGACGCGTTTCGCCGCCGCCAACGTGAAACGCGCCGAAGCCCGCCGCGAACATTGGGAACAAAAGGCCGCGCAAATGGAACCAATCACACCGTCCGAATCTGAATTGGAACAAATCACGCCGCTCCTGAACGAAGCGTTGGAACAACTGCCGGAAACTGATCGCGCCGCGATTCTCCTGCGCTTCTTCGAGAGCAAGAGCATGGAGGAAGTGGGTCACACGCTCGGCACGACCGAAGGAGCCGCGAAGATGCGCCTGTCTCGTGCCGTCGAGAAACTGCGCAATAGTTTTCGCAAACGCGGCGTGGTCGTGCCCGCCGCCACGGTGCTCGCCGTGCTTTCCGTGCAATCAGCGCAGGCGGCCCCGGCGGGATTGGCCGTCACCGTCGCTACTTCCGTTCTTCTGAAACAAACAAGTGCAGCAACTCTCCCTTTGGTGAAAGGAACACTAAATATTATGGCTCAAGCTCAAGCAAAGAAATTGGCGATCGCAGCCGCTGTGCTGCTTTTCGGCGGCGCGGCCGCAGTCGTCGTTCAACAAACGTTTACCAAGAAATCAGCGCCGGAACCTGCAGGCGTTGCGGAGGCGACGAAGAGTATCGTGGCCTCGGAAACCAAAGCCACCACTCCGTCCACAGACGCCACGGCTTCGGCGAAAATTCTCGTCTTCAGGGACATTCCATCCTGGAACCGCCATCCGGATTTTGAGGACACGCTGGCAGAATTGGGCCTGGATTTTGAGGTGAAGCCTGGCGATTTGATGGCGACCACTGACCTGACGGGCTATCGATTCGTCATTATTCCAGGAGCGCAGGGAAGGGGAGGGTTCTATGGGCATTACACCGAGAACGCCGCGCGTTTCAACAACTACGTCAAGAATGGCGGCACGCTTGTTTTGGAATTGAATGGGGCGGAACGCGCGAATATTCCACTGCCAGAAGGAGTGATGATGGTGATGAGCCCGGCCAAGGATAACGCGCTCACGTTGCCCGAACATCCCATCCTCCTGCCGCTCGCGGGCCGGCCCATCCACGCCAACTATGCCAGCCACGGCTATCTGAGTGGCGTGCCGCAAGGCGCCATTGTCCTCGCCACAGAATCAACCGACGGCGAGGCCGATCCGGAGAAACCAACCTTCGTCGAGTACGCCGTCGGCAAAGGTCGCGTCATCGCCGCGTGCCAATGCTTCCACGATCGCGATCGTTCTGGCCGCGGGCCTTTGATGCAGACCGTGATCAATTATGCGGCGGACAAGAAGTGGTACGTGGCAAAGAACTAGAGCGTGCTATCCGAAAGTAGTTTGGCCATGCGCAACCGCCAGAGCGCGGCTGTGTGCGGAGCACCAGTCGCAGCGTTTCTGATTCGTCCACGGCTTCCGAGTCTGTTGCATGCTGCGGCTGGTCTTGTAGACACAGCCGCACTCCGTTCAAATACCTTCGGCGGAAAGATTTTCGTCGATGAACTTACGCCAGACGTCGTCCGGTTCCCAAATCCGTTTCAAATCACGTTCCGCTTCCTCGCGCGTCGTGCCCCGCAACACGCGATAAAGAAAAACAAAAGCCGACACGCGCATGTTCGCTGCGCAATGAACGTAAGCCGCCTGGTCCTCCAGCGTGTCCATGATGC
>DATHKK010000308.1:0-2260 GCA_035489355.1 Candidatus Limnocylindria bacterium | reverse complement strand
ATCAGTGCCCGCGACAGCGAGGAGGCGCCCATCCGCCGACAGCGCGCCTTCGAATCCAAACTGCGTTTCCAGGACTAAATTAGTCCGCACCACCAGCGTCGCCACGTCCCATAGCTCAAGCGTGTTGCCACGACGCAACGTTGCCATGGTTTTCCCATCGCGCGCGAAAAGAACTTTTTGCACGTCGCCGCCCAGGACGAAATTCGTTCCGCTGCGCAAGTCCCACCAGCGAACGTGGCGGCCGCGCCCGGAGGTCACGAGCGATTTGCCATCGGGTGACAGGATCACTTGATCGACCGGGCCTTCCGAAACTTTCAGCGTGGTGGTTTCGCGCGTGGCCGTGTTCCAGAGCCTCACGCTTCCGTCCTCGATCGGATGCGCCAGCGTCGAGAGATCGTCGCTCAATGAAATGGAAGCGCCGGAGCGAAACCATCCGGGGCCTAGTTGAAACTGCTGCTCCAACTCGTGCGTCGCGACATTGATGAAGCCCACGGTGCCGCTGCGGTTCAACGCCGCCACCGTGCGGCTGTCCCTCGAGATCGCCGCGGGTTGCCACGTGCCTGCCAGGGTGTTTTCTTTCTTAGCGCGACGTACGGACCACAGGTTGACCTCGCCATCCTTTCCGCCACTGGCCAGCGTCTGCCCGTCGGGTGAAAAGGCCAGCGACCAAACTTCGCTCCGGTGTCCTTGCAACGTCGCAAACCGCTGGCGCGTGGCGAAATCCCACAAGCGGATCGAGTAGTCCATGCTGGCCGTCGCCAGCGTGTTCCCGTCCGGCGAAAACACAAGACTGGTGATGACGCCGGTGTGCTCGACGTGTTCCGGATCGTCCGGCACGACGGCGATTTCTTTGCCGGATTGCGCGTCCCAGATGCTGAGCACGAACACACCGCGCTCCGAGATCGTGTTACGCCCGGCCACGATGAATTTTCCGTCCGGCGAAAATGAAAGCGCGCCATCGCCTCGCAAGAACGGGCCGCTGCGAAGAAAAACATTCGTGGAATCCGAAATGACCAAAGGCGGCCGAGTTTCGTCCAAAGGCCATAACGTGATTCCGGCGGGCGAATCCGTGGCCAGCGTCTTTCCATCCGGCGAAAATGAGAGCGGACCAAACACACCGGGCAGCAGCAACTCCTCGCTCCAGGACGTCATGTCCCAGACGCTCACGCCTTGCCAACTCGCCATCGCCAGCCACTTCGCATCGCGCGACAACGCAATCTGGCCCAGGTTTTCCGGCAACGATTTCTCCTCGGACCAATCCGCCGTGTTCCACACGCGCACGTTCGATCCCGCCGTGACCAGCTTTTTTCCATCCGGCAAAAATGCTGCGGAAAGACTGCCGCGCGCGAGGCTCGTCACCAGCGTCTTGGTTTGCACGTTCCAGATGTTGAGCTTCTCGCGCTGGCTGAAAGGCACGAGGATCATTCTGCCCGCCGGCATCTCGCGCGCGCCCGTGACCAGCAACTTTCCGTCGGGCGAAAACGCCAGCGATTGCACGGCGCCTTCCTGAGTTGGGAACGCGATGTGATCGTCGCCCTGCGCGAGTTGCCACAAGTACCGCCACTCGAAGCCGCGCACGTCCGCTTCGCCCGCGCGCGGCAAATGTTTGCTGAGCAACTGCACGGCGCGTCCGTGATTGGCCGAGGCTGGAGCGAGCGATTGTTGGGCGAGGTTGATGTCGGCCACGTATTCGTTCAGCCGCGCGGCGGCACTCTCCTGTTCCGCGCGCGCTTGCTCTCGCTCCGCTTTCTTGCGCAAGCCGGCCTCCAATCTCCCGGCTGCGACGGCATTGTGTTCGGCGTTCGTGGCGCGCACCGCCAGCCATGTGCTCACGGCCACGCCGGCGACGAGCATGAGAACGATTATGCTGACCGCAGTGAACGCGCCGCGATGCCGCCGCGCGAACTTTTGGAAGCGATAGAGCGTGCTCGGTGGCCGCGCCAAAACCGTGTCGCCCTCGATGAATCGCTGCACGTCCGCTGCAAGATCATTCGCCGTGGCATAACGACGCGTTCGATCTTTCTCCAACGCCTTCATCACGATCCAATCCAGATCGCCGCGCAATGAGTGAATCAACTTGGGCGCATCAGTCCGGCGCTGCGTCGCCGTGGTCGTGAGTTCCGCATGCAGCATCGTGGCGAGCCGCGTGGACGGGCGCGCCGGTTCCTTCTCGCGAATGGTGCGGCGGCATTCATCGAGGCCGGCACGCATCAGAGCTTCCGCGTCGAACGGCGTTTTGCCCGTGAGCAATTCGTAGAGC
>DATHKK010000307.1:0-5537 GCA_035489355.1 Candidatus Limnocylindria bacterium | reverse complement strand
AGTTCGCTTCTCTGTCATCTGGGCAACATCGCTTATCGCACGGGGCACACGGTTCGCTTCGATCCCAAGACGCGGAAGATTGTTGGTGATGCTGAGGTGGAGAAACTTTGGTCACGTGAGTATCGCCCAGGTTGGGAGCCGAAGGTTTAGTGAGTCAGTAGGCAGGAGAGCGCGGCGCAGGGAAGTGAATGAGGCCGCAGCAGGCCTTTGCTGGTGCCGAAGTTGTTCCATTCACCATCCAGCGTATGTTCCGGCATGATTTGGATTCGTGTTTGTCATGTCATCATGGCGGTGCTGCTTTACAATACGGGGGTGGGCGCGGAGAAAGACTCTGACGAGACCAAACCGTTTTCGCTCAGTGAACCGACTTCCCACATTGGTTGCTGCGACGCTTCTGCCGGCGTGGCGGTGAGCAGCAACTTGTTCCTCATGGCGAACGACGAGGACAATCTGCTGCGCGTCTATCGTCGAGATCGATCTGGCCCGCCGGTGCAGGCTTTCCAGGCAGGGCCGTTTCTGCGTGTCGATCCGAAAAAACCGGAGAGTGACATCGAAGGCGCGGCGCGTGTGGGTGATCGAATTTATTGGATCACGTCGCATGGGAGAAACCGTAGTGGAGAAGCCCGCGAGAGCCGGCACAGATTTTTTGCGACGATATTTCGAGTCAATGACAAAGGGGTGGTGGAACTCAAGGTGGTGGGGGTGCCTTACACACGTTTGCTGAGCGACCTTATTAAGGACGCGCGGTTGGCGAAATTCAATTTACTCCACGCCTCGACGCTCGCACCGAAGGAAGAGGGCGGGTTGAACATCGAAGGAATGTGCGGCACGGCGAACGGGGAAATGCTCATCGGCTTTCGCAATCCGATTCCCGACAAGCAAGCGTTGATCGTGCCCCTGAAAAATCCGTCTGAGTTGGTTGAGGGTAAGCCAGCGAAGTTTGGTGATCCGATCCTGCTGGATCTCGAGGATCGAGGCGTGCGGGACATGACCAGGGTGGGGGAGCGGATTCTCATTATCGGTGGGCCATCGGATGGTAAAGGGAACTTTCATCTTTACGAATGGGATGGCCGCGCGCCGGTGCCGCACAAGATTCCGGCGACACACTTTCGGGGCATCAATCCCGAGGCCCTGGTGATTTATCCAGACGCGCCGCCGAATGAGTTTCAGATTCTCAGTGACGACGGCACGCGCAAGGTAGCGGGGCTGGATTGCAAGCTGGTTCCCGATTCGTCGCGCCGAGCCTTCCGCAGTTTTTGGGCGCACTTGGATTGAGGCATCGGGCAAAAAGAATGGAGGCCCCGGGTTACGTTCGGAGCGAGTACGCAAAACCAAAAAACTTTGAGAAAACCTTTTGACAGTAACAGGGTGCTTCAATAACTTCCGCCCTCAGTCGTTGGGCCGTGAAAGGATAGAGAGAGCCATCAACCCTGAATTTTTCTCGCGGAAAATCTACGGTTGGCGGGCTTTTTGTCGTTTTCGGGGCAACAGGGTTGAGCTGAATTTTGGCTGCCCATGTAGCTCAGTTGGCAGAGCACGTCCTTGGTAAGGACGAGGTCATCGGTTCGATCCCGATCATGGGCTCCAGACGATTTAAGAACAGTTAACTAGAAACAAACTCAAGCAGGAGACAGCAATGGCAAAGGAACAATTTCAAAGGACGAAGCCGCACGTGAACGTCGGAACCATTGGCCACGTCGATCATGGTAAGTCCACACTCACGGCCGCGATTGTCGAAGTGCAGCATCGCAAGGGTCTCGCGCCGGCGATTAGCTACGCGGACATCACCAAGGGTGGCACGGTCCGTGACGAAACCAAGACGGTCACCATCGCCGTTTCTCACGTCGAATACGAATCTCCCCAGCGCCATTACGCACACGTCGATTGTCCCGGCCACGCCGATTATGTGAAGAACATGATCACCGGCGCCGCGCAGATGGACGGCGCGATTCTCGTGGTCAGCGCCGCTGATGGCCCGATGCCGCAGACGCGCGAACACATTTTGCTCGCCCGCCAGGTCGGTGTGCCGGCGATTGTGGTGTTCCTCAACAAGGTGGATCTCGTTGATGATCCGGAATTGCTCGACCTCGTTGAAATGGAAATCCGCGACTTGCTTACCAAGTACGGTTTCCCTGGCGAAAAGACGCCGATCATTCGCGGCAGCGCGACGGCCGCAATGGCTGCGAAGCCCGAAGGCGAGAAGGCGATCGCTGATTTGCTCGACGCGGTGGACACTTTCATCCCGCTCCCGACGCGCGAAATCGACAAGCCGTTCCTGATGTGCATCGAAGACGTGTTCACGATTGAAGGTCGTGGCACTGTGGTGACCGGACGTGTCGAACGCGGTGTGCTCGAACGCATGACGGAAGTCGAAATCGTCGGCCTCAAGGACACCCGCAAGACGACGGCGACGGACATCGAAGCGTTCCGCAAGTTGCTCGACAAGGCGACGGCGGGCGACAACGTCGGTGTGCTGCTCCGAGGCACCACGAAGGATGATGTGGAACGCGGCATGGTTCTCTCGAAGCCCGGTTCGATTACCCCGCACACAAAATTCAAGGCGGAAGTGTACGTCCTCTCAAAAGAAGAAGGCGGCCGTCATACTCCGTTTTTCAACAAGTATCGCCCGCAGTTTTATTTCCGGACCTCGGACGTGACCGGCGACGTGACACTCGCTACGGGCGTCGAAATGGTGATGCCGGGTGATAACGTTTCTGTTGACGTCGAGTTGCAGAAGCCGGTTGCCATGGAAAAAGGCCAGCGGTTCGCGATTCGCGAAGGTGGCCGAACCATCGGCGCCGGACGCGTGAGCGATGTAATGAAATAATTTGTCCGAGAGGACATTGAGCGGGGGGCGTGTTAAGCGTTCCCCCGCATTTTAGTCTAAAGAGTAAGTGAATGGACGGAGTACGGCGTTAGCTCAATTGGTAGAGTAGCGGTCTCCAAAACCGTTGGTTGGGGGTTCGAGTCCCTCACGCCGTGCCAGTCCGGGATTTGGAGAGGTGGCAGAGTGGTCTATCGCGGCGGTCTTGAAAACCGCTTTGGCTTAACGGCCAACGGGGGTTCGAATCCCTCCCTCTCCGCCAGATGATTTTGTAATGAACTTCTATATTCAGTTGTTGATTTGGGTGGTCGTCGTGTGCGTCGTTTTCGGCGTCCTCTGGCGGACCGGCCAGCTTTTGCGCCTAGCCAACTACGTTCAGGAAACCAAGGAAGAGCTGAAGAAATGCACCTGGCCGAGCCGCGATGAGTTGAAGGGATCGACCTTCGTCGTGCTGCTGTCGATTCTCTTGCTGGGCGTTTTCACCGTCGCCATCGACTTCGTGCTTCATCTGTTCGTCAAGGGAATCACTGCTAATTAATTATGAAAAGCCAGTGGTTCGTCATCCATACGCTCTCCGGTCAGGAGCACAAAGTGAAGGAGAGCATCGAGAAGCGCATGAAGGCCGAGGAGATGGGCGAGTTCATCAAGGAAGTCCTCGTGCCGGTCGAAAAAGTTGTCGATGTGCGCGGCGGCAAGAAAAGCGTGACGACCCGCAAGCTGCACCCGGGTTATGTCTATATTGACATGGTGCTGCTGGATGAGAGCAAGCGCGTGATGGAGAAGCCTTGGTATTTCATCCAGGAAACTCCGGGCAAAATCGGTTTCGTCGGCGGAGATCGTCCCGTGCCGGTCACGCCGGAAGAGATGGCGGTCATCAAGGAACAGATATCTGACAGTGAAGACGCGGAACGTCCGAAGGTGCAATTCGCCTTGGGCGAAAATGTGAAGATCACAGACGGCCCGTTCATGAATTTCGGCGGTGTGATCGAGGAAATCGATCCGACGCGCGGCAAGTTGAAGATTACGGTGAATATTTTTGGCCGCAATACGCCGGTGGAACTGGAATACTGGCAGGTCGAAAAAGCTTAAAGAATTTTTATGGCAAAGAAGAAGGTAGGCGAAATCAAATTGCAAATCCCGGCCGGCCAGGCGAACCCCGCGCCGCCCGTCGGTCCCGCGCTCGGTCAGCACGGTGTGAACATCATGGGCTTCTGCAAGGAGTTTAACGCCGTGACCAAAGACCAGGGCGGCATGATCATCCCGGTGGTCATTTCCGTTTACCAGGACAAGTCATTCACTTTCATCACGAAGTCACCGCCCGCGTCCGCGCTGCTGAAGAAAGCCGCCGGGATCGCGTCCGGCTCAAAGACGCCGAACAAGGACAAAGTCGGCAAGGTTACCCGCAAGCAGGTGCTGGACATCGTGAAGTTAAAGATCAAAGACATGAACTCGACGAATGAAGAGTCGGCGTTTCGTGTCATTGCCGGAACGGCCCGCAGCATGGGCATCGACGTTCTGGATAAGTAGAAGTAGAAACCAAAACGCGGGAGAGTCCGTAGAATCGGATTCGCATGCACCGCACAAAGAAATGCCAAAAGAACACAGCAAGCGTTATCGCAAGGCGGCGGAATTGGTGGACGCGAACAAAGCGTACAACCTCAAGGATGCCGTCGTAGTCCTCACCAAGTTCCCAAAAGCGAAGTTCAATGAATCCGTTGACGTCGCGTTCAAACTCGGGGTTGATCCGAAGCAATCCGACCAGATGGTGCGCGGCACCGTTCCGCTTCCGCACGGCAGCGGCAAAGTCGTGCGCGTTCTCGTGTTCGCTCAGGGCGCAGCCGCGGAAGCGGCCAAGGCAGCTGGCGCCGAATACGTCGGCTTCGATGACATGATTAAGAAGTGCAACGAAGGCTGGAATGATTTCGATGTCGCGATCGCCACGCCCGCCGCAATGGGTGAAGTCCGCAAACTGGGTAAAGTTCTCGGACCGCGCGGTCTCATGCCGAATCCCAAGACTGGCACTGTGACCGACGACACGGCGAAGGCCGTGAAGGAAGTCAAAGCGGGTCGCGTGGAATTCAAGGTGGACAAAGGCGGCAACGTTCACGTTGCCGTCGGCAAAGTTTCTTTTCCCCCGAACCATATTGAAGAGAATGCGCGCGTTGTCATTGAGGCGGTCAGCAAGGCGCGTCCCTCCAGCGTGAAAGGGGTTTTTCTTCAAAGCTGCACTCTGTCGGCCACGATGAGTCCCCCGGTGCGCATTGACCTGCGCGAATTCACGGCTTCCGCTTAACCATTTCTTGAAAGGACTGAACCATGCGTGCTGAGAAACAAATTATTTCGACCGAGTACGTTACTCGTCTGAACTCATCGCCGTTCTTCATCGTGGTGGACTACACCGGATTGAAGGTCGGCCCCATGACGGAACTCCGTAAGCGCCTGCAGAAGGCCGGCGCGGAGATTCACGTCGTCAAAAACACGATCTTCCGCATCGCTGCCAAGGAAGCGGGAGTCGCGGATCTTGGTCCGTCGTTGACTGGCCAGATAGCCGTGGTCACCGGACAACGGGATGTCTCGGCGGCAGCGAAAGTACTGAAGACGTTTACTTCGGAATTCGAAAAGCCGAAGACTCGATTCGGTTTCCTGAACAATCAGCGGCTGGAAGCGGCTGCGTTGACCGAACTCGCTGAGTTGCCGCCGCTGGAAATCCTGC
>DATHKK010000306.1:0-4446 GCA_035489355.1 Candidatus Limnocylindria bacterium | reverse complement strand
GGAAATTCGGCGGATGTTCTCCATGGGCGGTTCACTTGGGCAGCCCGGCAGCGTGGGGTTTTTCTTCAATCACGTTGGCGTCATTGAAGCGACGCACACCGATGCGAATCGCGACGTGGACACGGATGCCATTGAGGCCGGTGCGCAGGAGGTCGAAGCGCTGGACGCCGACGAGGAAACCGAAGGACACAAGGGCGCGCGCTTCATCACGGAAATGAAAGACCTCGATCACGTCACGAAAGCCTTGAAGGCGGCGGGCTGGAAAGTGACGGCGTCGGAGATGCGTTACGTGGCCAAGAATTATCCTGAACTCGACGAGGCCACGCACAAGCAAGTTGCCGCTTTCCTCCAGACGCTCGATGACCATGACGACGTGCATCACGTCTATGCGGCGATGAAATGAGCAGCGGACGTTGCAACGGAGCGCGGCTCTACGAGTCACAGCAGGTCGAAGAATACCAACGCGCTGCGGGTTACAGACCCGCGCTCCAATTGCGCCAATGATCAGCGTTGTCGAACAACAGCCCGCTGGCTCCAGCGTCGATTTGGTTCGCCAGGTCGAAGAGATTTTTTCGCCGACAGGCATCCTGTCGCGCGCCAAGAACTTCGAGTATCGCCCGCAGCAACAGGAGATGGCCGTGGCGGTGGCGCGTGCGCTGGAGCGGCGCGAGCATCTCGCGGTCGAAGCGGGCACGGGCGTGGGCAAGAGCCTCGCGTATCTGGTGCCGGCCATTCTCTTCGCGGTCGCGGAAAAGAAAAAGGCCATCATCTCCACGCACACCATCAATTTGCAGGAGCAACTGGTGCAAAAAGATCTGCCGATGCTCGAAGCGGTGCTGCCGGTGAAGTTCGCGTTCACGATGCTGAAGGGGCGTGGCAATTACCTCTGCTCTCGCCGACTGCACAAAGCGATGTTGCAAGCGAGCAGCTTGTTCACGTCGCCCGAAGTCGAGGAACTCAAACGCATCTACGCGTGGAGCAAGAAGACTGAAGATGGCAGCTTGTCGGATTTCGAGATCGAGCCTGATCCCAAAGTGTGGTCGCACGTCTGCTCCGAGCGCGGCCTCTGCTCGCCGAAGATTTGTGGCCATGCTTCGGAATTCGCGAAGGACAACGGCATCTGTTTCTTCCAACGCGCGCGGCACCGGATTCTTTCCTCGGATGTGCTGGTGTTGAACCACACGCTTTTCTTCACGCTGCTTCCCGGCGTGGATGAGGATCAGGAAGGCGGCATTCTTTTCAAAAATGATTTCGTGATCTTCGACGAAGCGCACACGGTCGAGAGCGTCGCCGCGAAACACATCGGGGTGAGCGTTTCGAGTGGGCAGTTGCGTTATGCGCTGAACCGCTTGTGGAATCCGCGCACCGAAAAAGGTTTGCTCGCGACGCTGCGCCAGGGCCCGCCGGTGAAGCTTGTCTCGGATACGTTTTCCGCGAGCGACGAGTTTTTTGCGCAAGTCGAGGAAGAGTGCGAGGAAATGGCGCGCAGCCAGAGCGCCGCATCGGAAGCTGAGCCGCGCGGGCGATTCGCGAGCGGCGATGGGAAGCGGCGCACGTGGACCGAGCTTCGCATCCGGCGCACGGACCTGGTCGAGGACAAACTCACGTTGCCGATTCAGCGGTTGCGCGAGTCGGTAAGCGAACTGATCAAAGGCAGCGAGGACAAGGACACGGGCCAGGAGTTGATGGAGTGCAATCGTCGCCTGGCCGAATTGCGTGAAGGGCTTTCCATTTTCCTGAGCCAGACGGCGGATGACCACGTGTACTGGGTCGAGCGCAGCGGCAAGGCGCAGAAGAATCTCTCGCTGAATGCCGCGCCCATCGATGTGGCGGCGTATTTGCGCGCGCGGCTGTTCGGTTCAGATACGTCGGTGATCATGACAAGTGCCACGCTGGCGGTGACGGCGGAGGTCCAAGGTCCAAAATCCAAGGTTCAAAGTTCAAAGCCCGCGCCAATGATGTATTTCGCGCGCAAAGTTGGGGCGGAGCGCGCGACGTTGTTGCAGGTCGGTTCGCCATTCGATTACGAGCGGCAGATGAAACTTTTTGTCGCGGCGAAGATGCCGGACCCGCGGGACCGTGGCTACAGCGACGCGCTCATCGAGAACATCGAACGGTTCGTGCGACTGACGCACGGCAAGGCGTTCGTGCTGTTTACGAGTTACAAACTCATGCAGGAGGTTGCGGAGCGGATGGCGCCGGTCTTCGACAATCTCGGCCTCGAGTGTTTCGTGCAGGGCACCGGCACGCCGCGTTCCGTGATGCTGGAAAAGTTTAAGGACGACATCGATTCAGTGCTGTTCGGCACGGACAGTTTTTGGCAAGGCGTGGACGTTCCGGGTGAGGCGCTTTCCAATGTGATCATCACGCGATTGCCGTTCGCCGTGCCGGACCATCCGCTGACCGAGGCGAAGATTGAAGCGATCGAAGCGCGCGGCGGAAATTCGTTCGGCGAGTTTTCCCTGCCTGAAGCCATTCTGAAGTTTCGTCAGGGCGTCGGGCGATTGATCCGAACGAAGAGCGACAGCGGCATTGTTGTTGTCCTGGACAATCGCGTGCTGAGCAAGCGCTACGGCCAGGCTTTTCTCGACGCGTTGCCGAAGTGTCCGGTTGAGATTGTATAATTCTCCCGGGCGCGCAATCGCCAGCGCCCTTTCTCGCCTGAATCCTTGGCGAAGTGCAGGAGCAAGCGCGCGTAACTGAATCGTTCGGCTGAGCATCTCCGCGCGCACATTTCCCGTTTCAATCGTCCTGTGGTTCATTGCCGCGGAGTAAAGAGACGATGAAACCTCGGCACACATCGCCATTAACACAGTTGGAACCCGTGGAATCGGCCCGGGCCGTAGGTTTGCGTTACGTGAACGACGCGCAACCGGGAAGCAAACGCCTCAAGTCAGGAGCAGGATTCCGGTATGTCGATGCTCGCGGCAAAGAGCTGCGCGATGAAGCCACGCTGCGGCGCATTCGCTCCCTTGTCATTCCGCCCGCATGGACCGAGGTGTGGATTTGCCCGCACGAGAATGGACATTTGCAGGCGACGGGCCGCGATGCGAAGGGGCGCAAGCAGCACCGTTATCATGCGCTGTGGCGCGAAGTACGCGACGCGACGAAATACGATCGCATGATTGAATTCGGTGAGGCGCTGCCGCGTATTCGCCGGCGCATTGCGAGCGACATGGAGAAAACGGGCCTGAGTCGCGAGAAAGTTCTCGGCAGCATTGTGCGGCTGATGGATCTCACGTTCATACGCGTGGGGAACGAAGAGTATGCGAAAGAAAACAAATCCTACGGTCTCACGACGATGAAGGATAACAATGCGAAAGTCCGCGGCGAGCGCGTCCAGTTTTCCTTTCAGGGCAAGAGCGGCAAATGTCACACGATCGAAATTGAGGACCGGCGGCTCGCGAACATCGTCAAGCATTGCCAAGACATTCCCGGCCAGGACTTGTTCCAGTGGATCGGCGACCGCGGCAAGCGCCACAACGTGACGTCGAGTGATGTGAATGATTATCTGCGCGAGATCACCGGCGCGGGTTTTACGGCCAAGGATTTTCGCACGTGGGCCGGAACCGTGCTCGCAGCCCAAGCGCTCCAGAGCACGGCGGCATTCAAAACAGAGAAGCAGGCCAGGAGGAATATCAAACAGGCGATCGACATGGTCGCGGAAAAGCTCGGCAACACGCCGGCGGTCTGCCGGAAGTGTTACGTGCATCCGTCGTTGCTCGATGGTTATTTGCGCAAGAAACTTCCGTCCAATGGACCCGTCAAGACGCCGCCAACCAATGGTGTCATCACGGCTTCGAAACGGCTCGTGACTTCGCTTGGTCGCGAGGAAAAGGCGATCCTGGAATTCCTTCATTGCTGCCGCCGCGAGGAGCAAAACGAGGTGAAGCGGATGAAATCGAGGCTAACGGCAGTGCCGCGCGTGTGGCGTCCGCGTTGGGTCCGCGGTATGAGAGCGGCCCGTCGATGAGCGAGTGCTGACGTGCGTCAGGGTTGCTGGTTCGGCGTGGTTTGTGCGACGTCGATTCTGGTACGTTCCTCGAACAAGTTGCGGAAGCGTTTCGCCCGCTCCAGCACCGCGCGGGAAACTTTTCGGCAGTCCCAACGTGCGCGCTGATAAACGCCGGGGGCATTCCACATCAAATACAGGTCAACCGGGTCCCACTCGCGGCCGGTGGCGCGGCGAAAGGTTTCCTCCCGATCGTGGAGGATTTTTACGGTGACGCGCCAAGCCGCGTTGGGGTCCTGATAATTCTGCGCATCGGAATACTCGGTCCACACGGAGGGAAGAATTTGAAAGCGGCTGATCTCTTTCCGCGAACCCACCATGAAATCGCTGGCGCAAGGTGTGGATTTTCTGGCTCCCGTTTCGAACTCCGCCAGGATGTGGCGAGTGCCGGCAGGAATGGCGCCGCGGAGCAGCGTCATTCCGCAGAGCAACAG
>DATHKK010000305.1:0-5515 GCA_035489355.1 Candidatus Limnocylindria bacterium | reverse complement strand
CGCAACGATTGCAACCACGACGCTCCCGCCGGGTTCGATGCAGCGCATGGTTAGGCCGATTACTTCCCAGTTTTATCCTCTTCAATGGTGAAATGTGCCGCACCCAAACCGTCTTCACGAAAACGGATCGTAACCGGCATTTCCTTGCCCTCAATCAGAAACACCCAGCGTTCGGTCCACGTCCTATTGCCTGGCGTTCCGGTTGGCATGCTCACGACGTATTGGTTGAGTGGAACACCCTTCGGATCAATGAAATGTCCCTTGGCCTTGAAGCGGTCGGTCGCGGCGGTCGCGACATCGACTATTAACTTTTGGTTGGCCAGCGATCCTTCTTTGATCACGCCGACCGGCAGCGGCCTCGGGGCAGTGCTCCTGGAAGCGCACGCATTCAACATCAATGTGACTGCGACGATGATTAAGACAAATTGAACTTTCATTTTGATTTACGTGTTTGTTGTTCGGCCTAACGACCCCAAGCTCAGCGACCCGGCCCGCGGGACGCGTGGATTGCAACAGTGATGCGATGGCCGCGTTCGCTGCTGGTCAAATGAAAAGCGGACGACCGGTGGGCGGGAGTAATTTTGGTCCTCAGTGAAGGGACAACATCCCTTCCAACCGGTGTCCGCTGATTCATTAAAACAATCCATCATGAGGTTCATGATGCACAACAAAGTTCACCGTCACCCAACCGTTCACTCCGCTCCGCACGGCTTTCCATAGCCGGGCTGGGGCTGGATGCGCACGTCCAAAATTGCGTGCTGGCCCAGCTCGATGACGACGGCACGCAGCGTCAGTTCTGGCGTGTGCCCACGCAGGCCGAGAAGCTCGTCGCCCAGGTGCGGGCCCTCGCCGCGCCCGACAAGCGCCTGGCGCTGGAGGAGTCCAACCTGGCCCGCTGGCTCTGGCAGCTCTTGCGTCCGCACGTGGCGCAACTCGTCGTCTGCGATGCGCGGCACAACAAGCTCATCAGCTCGCACCACAACAAAAAAGATCCGCGTAATGCGTTCGGGCTGGCGCGGCTTTTCCGGCTCAATGAGTTGAAGCCCGTGTGGCAGTTGCCCACCGATGAACGCGCGTTCTTCAAGAGCGCCGCGCAAAGCTACGAGGAAGCGGTGCTGCGCCAGACCCAGCTCAAGCAACAGATCAAATCCACCTTCCAGCACTGGGGCTTCTTTCCCACCGGCACGCGGCTTTACTCGCCCGAGGGTCGCGGCGCGTGGCTCAAAAAACTGCCGCACGCCGATCTGCGCGCGCAGGTCGAGTTGCTCTACGCCTCGAGCTTTGCGAGCCCCATCTTATGGAGAGAAATCTCGGATTCGTGGAACTCGTCCCTCCAAGCTCTAACAGCACTCGCTCGTTCCGTCCGCGGAGCGAGCGAGTGCTTGCAAGTTTATTCGGAGGAGTTACTGGCGTTGAGCGGCTGCTTCAAGGAAAGCATGGACGAGCGGGTGAAGTTCACCCCGGAGAGCGCTGCGTTCCGGTTGAAAGAGCGTGCCGATGAAAAATGGATGCTGCGCCAGTTCAATCGCGCGCACCTCACCATTTTCCCCGCGCGCGACCACTTCCAGCCCGTTGTTTTCCAGCACTGATTCGCAAGCAGCGTTCAAACCGAAGGAACAGTGAAATCCTTCCATCCGCGGCGCGGAGCCGTACCACCGCGCGAACCGGCCTCGGCCGGTGGGCAGGATACGCTCGGACTTCTCGACGAGCGCACACGCGAGCGGCGCGATGACGGGAAATGAAGCGCTCGAATCCAGTTCGGCGTGCGCAGCCTCGTTGCGCCCAAGCACGTGGCGCACGAACTCCAGCACCGCGTGTTGAAAGCCGCCGCACGTGCCGAGGAAAGGGATGTTGCGCGAGCGTGCCCATTCGATGGCCCGAAGCGCGCCATCGGTATTCGCATACGGACTGCCCGGCACGCACCAAAGACCGTGAAACGAGTCGAACGCGTGTGCCGGCTGAAGCGTGGAGGTGTGCAGCCACTGCGACTCCACGCGCATTCCATTGCCGACCAGCCGCATCGATTCATTGATCGCACGATGGGCGAGCACGTCCGGCGAAAAATCGCCGACGAGCGCAATACGAACCGCTTGCATCACGTCAGTTGGCCACAAAACCGCAGACTTGCGCAAGGAACAGCCCCCTCGCTTTGTCGCAGCCGGCCGCCGGTTTGATCAAAATTTGGACCGTCGTGGGAATAGGAGTTGATAGAAAGAGCAAAGAGAGATCAGACATGGCGAAAGGAACTGGCGGAGAGAGAGGGATTCGAACCCTCGGTAGTGTTTAGCTACGCACGCTTTCCAGGCGTGTGCCTTAAACCACTCAGCCATCTCTCCGCCGAAGTGGCGCTAATGTGCAGAGGGTGCGGAGAGCGCGCAACGAGTTTTTCCCCGACGCGAGGCTGTGCGACACGCTCGCATTGACCATTATTGAAGTCTGCGATCGGTCGGGACGACGCTTTCGGTTCTTGCTTGCTCGACAATGTTTCATCAATGGCTATACTCGTCGCATGGCTTCCGGGCATTCACGACTTGCCAAGTACTGCTTAATGGCATTCCTACCAACATTTGTGCATGGCGCAGTTCTCACCAATTGTTCTGAAAGTTCGTTGCGTTCCGCTATGGTCGATGGCGGTTCGATCCAGTTTTCTTGTGCCGGTGTGATTCAGTTGAGCAATACGCTTAATGTTTCAAATGAAGTGGTGCTGGATGGGGGGTGGACAGAACGTTGTTATCAGTGGGAACACCAATGTGCGTGTGTTCCAGGTTTTTCCGGGCGGCAAACTCACGTTGAGAAACATCACCGTTGCCAATGGCAGACACGCTCCACCGGTCGGTGACGCAATGGGCGGGGGTTTGCTCAACGATGGAGGTGACGTGGTGCTCGCGGACGTCTCCTTTACGAACTGCGTAGCACAGGCAAAAAGCGGCATCACGGACCGCAATACTTTTTCTGCTTACGGAGGCGCGATTTTTAATACAAACGGCCAAATCTCTGGCACCCGTGTGACATTCGTGGACAACCTTGCCATGGGTAGAGGAGGCGGCAATGGCACGGATGGCCGGGGAGGCGCTATCGCAAGTCGGGATGCTTTGTTGCGCCTGACGAACATGGTGTTCGCGGGAAACAGAGCCGAGGGAGGACGTGCTAACTTGCGGCAAAGAAGTCCCCTCTTTCGGCGGGGGTGGAGCGGTTTTTGTCCGGACTGGAATCGCGAGTTTTTCCCATTGCGGTTTTAGCAGTAACTACACTTTTGCAGTCACTCTGGGCGGCCTCTCGTTAGGTGGTGCCGTTTTCAACACGGGTACGCTCTCAATTCGGGAATCTACGTTTCGCGAAAACAATGCGCTCATGATTTGGGAAAAAATACTCTTCGATGCTTCAGCGAAAACCCAAGGAGGAGGATTGTTCAATGGTGGCACCAGCGTAGTGGAGAGAAGCGTTTTCTACGCTAATTCTGCGGCCGGTCCCGTTAGTATGACCTCTCATGCTTACGGTGGCGCCATTTGCAACGCTTCAAATTCACTCGCGATCACGAATTGTACGTTCGCTGGCAATCGGGCGGCGGGAGGAGACCTGCGTGACGTTAATTATTGCGGCTATGCGGCCGGCTACGCCTACGGGGGCGGAGTACACGTGCAGGATGGAATGGTCGCCTTGACGAGCGTGACGCTCAGTGGGAACGGCGCGTTCGGTGGGCGACCAGAGCAAGCCGATTGCACGAACTCATTTGGGGGAAGCTTCGGTGGAAACGTTTCACGCGTGGGCGGCAGCGTCATTCTTAAAAACACGATCGTGGCGAATAGTGTTGGCAGCAGCAACGGGTTTGGTGGTTTCTTGGATGCCGGCAATAATCTGAGTTCCGATTCAAGCTGTGCGTTTACGAACGTGGGTAGCATGAATGGCATTGATCCAAGGCTGGGGCCATTAGCGCATTATGGCGGCGAAACCAAAACCATTCCCCTGCTGAGCGGCAGTGTCGCGCTGGATGCAGGAAGCAATCCTGGTGTCTCAACGGACCAACGAGGCAGGGCCAGACCTTTTGGACCGGCGGTTGACATTGGAGCCTTCGAGTCTTCGCCACCGTACGTTATCCGCGGACCGGTTACCGGGTATCTGCCTCCGACAGGCATTATCGTACACGCAAATGAAAACCACACGCCGGTCACTGCCGGGACCTACTCCTTTGAAAATATCCCTTCTGGTGACTACACAGTTTCCGTATCCGCCTCGAATACGATTTTCACCCCTTCCATTCACCCGCTGAGTGTTGGCCCCGACCAAGTGGACGTTCATTTTCACGGTTATCAGTCGAATGCCTTTACGGTAGCGAGAAGTTCGCCGGCATTGCTCCGAATTGTGTTCGCCGCTCAACCCGGTGCTCCTGCACAATTGCTCTTCTCGACAAATCTCTCGGAGTGGTCGTCCTTTTGGTCGAACTCAATTCCTCAAAACGGCTTAATCGAATTGAACGAAGATTTTTCCCTCGGTCCGAACCGATTTTTCAAGGCCTCACGCCCATAATTGGCGCCTTTTACTCCAAGTCTTCGTTAGAATTTTTTTTAGCCGAGCTGCGCGTTCACCGCGTCCCAGTCCACGAAGTTCAGAAACTCATCGATGTAGCCGGCGCGCGCGGTGAAAAAGTCCGCATAGTAAGCGTGCTCGTAAACGTCCAGCGCGAGCACCGGCTTCACGCCCCAGATTGGGAACGTGTTCTGGGCGTCGCCGAGGTAGTTGAAGAGCAGGCCGGTCTGCGCGTCGTAGCCAGTCCACACCCATCCGCGCGCGGCGATGCCGGTGGCTTTCAAATCTTTCTTGTAGGCATCGAAGCTGCCGAAGCTCTTGTCGATCAGGCCAGCGACTTTGCCCGTGGCCGGGCCGCCTTTGCCGCCGAGATTGTTGAAATACAATTCGTGATTGATCACGCCGCCGAGGGCGAAGGTGAAATCGACTTTGCGCGAACGAATCTCGGAATAGATCTGGTTCGCGTGCGCGGGATTCGTCGGGTCCAGAGTCGTCGCCAGTGTTTCCAATTCTTTGAGAATCGCGTTCGTCTTGTTGATGTAGCCCGTGTAGAGCTTCATGTGCTCTTCGTGGGTCTTGTCGGAAATCTTGCCGGTCTTGCCCTTCACTTTGGCGAGGAGTGCCTCCTGTTTGTTCACGTATTGGTAAGCCATAATCATCCTTTGATTTCGAATTCGAGTTTGATGTCGCGGTGGAATCCCTGTGCCCCTGCGACGTTCGCATGCGAACTATAGAAGCGGCTTTTAGTGGGGCAAGCGGTTAATTGCGCGCGCCGCAAGTGGAACGTCGAGCCAGTTCGGGATCGTTGCGGAAAAGCTAAACCTACAGCTTCACGAGGCCGATCTTTACGACGAGCCACACCAGGCCAAACGCGACGAGGGCCGTGGCCGGAATGGTCATGATCCACGCCCAGACGATGCGCTCCACGACTTTGAGTTTGAGGGCGCCGAAGCGTTTGGCGCAACCGACGCCCATGATGCTGGTGGTAATG
>DATHKK010000304.1:0-4094 GCA_035489355.1 Candidatus Limnocylindria bacterium | reverse complement strand
CGGTAACGGAAACAGAGGAAGTGGTGATCATTAGGCTACCGCCTTTGGGCATGGCATCGCGGGCATTGCACGCCAGATTGATGATGGACAATTCCATCATTCCAGAATCCGCGTTGATGAGAGGCACATCCGCCGCCGTCTTCACATCCAGCGCAATATCATCGCCCAGCAGACGATCGAGCATCGTGCTGACGTGCGTCACGGTGTCGTTCATGTCCATCACTTCGGGCAACATCGCCTGCTTGCGGCAGAACGTGAGCAACTGGCGCGTCAGGTTCGCCGCCCGATCCGCAGCCACGGAAACTTGTTCGACTGATTCGCCAATGCGCTGCGGCAAACCTTCCACGTGGCGCAGCCGGCCCGCGTGTCCCTGGATAATCGTGAGAATGTTATTGAAGTCATGCGCGACACCGGCGGCGAGCTGGCCGATGCCTTCCATCTTCTGCGCCTGGCGCAACTGCGCCTCGAGATTCAACCGTTCCGTGTTGTCATGGATCATGAGCAACAGGCACTCCTGCGTGTTGATCTCGATCAACTCCGCCGAGATCAAAGCTTCGCGGGTTTCGCCCTTTTTGGAGCGGAGCTTGCACTGCGCGTCGCGCACGGTCTGGCCGTCTCTAAGCTTCTGCAGAATTTGCGTTCGGTCTTCCGGGTTGGCCCATAAGCCCAGATCCGTGTCTGTGGTCCCGACCACCTCGTAACGTTCGTACCGAAGCATGTTCAGGAAACTGTCGTTCACATCCTGCAGCTTGCTCTCTTCGAGATTACAAATTCCAATGGCGATCGGACTGGCGGCGAACACGCGCGAGAATCGATCTTCCGATTGCTTCAACGCGGACGCGGAACGTTTCCGCTCCGTGATGTCGCGGAAAATACACTGGATGGAAACTGGTTCATCATCGACGAGCTCACAGTGCAGGCTGCCTTCGACGATGACTCTCTTGCCAAATTTAGAAACGAGCGTCGTCTCCAGTTGCTTGATCTTCACGCCGGCGACGGCGCGCCGAAAACCGAGCGTGAACGCATCCAGCGCGTCGGAGTGAATCAGTTGAAAGATCGACAGCGAAGTGATCTCCTGCTCATTGAAATCAAGGGTTTCCTGCCACGCCGTGTTCACGTAGAGGAGCCGTCCATCCAAGCCCGTGCCGAGGATCAGGTCGTTGGCATTTTCGAAGAGCGATCGGTAGCGCTTGCCCAGGTTCACTTCCGAAGTGGCGTCCGGTTTTCTCGGCGGGGTTTTGGCGCGCTCAGACTTTTTAGGCTTGAAGGTCAGATAGAGGCCGAGCAACAGCAGGCCCGCGGCTCCGCCGGTCAGCGTCCGGGACAGGCCCGACTCGGAAATTTTTTGCAGGAGCGCGGCGCCGCGCCATTTCGCGTCCGCAATGAAATCATCAAAGCTGGTCGTCGTCTTCTCCACTTGGGGAGCTTCTTCGACGGGCGGGGCGTCAGCCGCGAAAGTCAGCGGCGCGGCGCTAAAAAAAGCAAATAGCAACACGAAGCACACGCGGCGCGCCGCCGTGTAAGTCGTTCGGCAGATGATCGGCCATGCGTTAATTCTCTTCAGGATGCTCATCGCAGAATGCTTATTGATTCCAAACGTTGTTCGGCCAATTTGGACTGAGACTTAAACGAATTCGGCGCGAAGCGAAAAAATCCCGGTGCGGCGCGCGTTGAATTCTCCATTCAAATCCAAGGCGATCGTTGCCTGCGGTTATCACAGCCTCGCGTGGCGAAAGATCCGCGCTTCTCCTTAACCCGTGCGCTCCTTGTGCCGAATCTATTCGCGTGACTTTCACAGAAACTGAATCGCTGCACCTTGACAGGAACGATCCCTCCGCCCTGCGCGCCCACCACGACGGTCCCAAACTGGACGACAGCTCCGCCGCCATTCTGCTGATCGAAGACGAAGCGGAAATCGCGGCCGCGATCACCAGCGGCTTGCCTCAACACGCTTTCACCGTCGTGGGAGACGGCCGCAAGGCGTTGGAAAAAATTCACGATCGGATCTTCGATCTCGTGCTGCTCGATTTGCGGCTTCCCGGCATGCACGGATTCGAAGTGTTGCGAGCGCTGAAAGCGGACGCCGCGATTGCGGACATTCCCGTGGTCGTGCTCACCGCGCATGGCGCCATTGAAGAAAAAGTGCGCGCGTTTGAACTCGGCGCCCATGACTTCATCACCAAGCCGTTCATCCTGACGGAACTCAAAGCCCGCATCAGCGCCGCGGCCCGGGCCAAGCGCCTGCACGATTCACTCGTGGCCCGCACGCGCGAGTTCGAACGCGCGCGGGACGCAGCCGAGCGCGCGGCGCGCGGCAAGTCCGAATTCGTCGCCAACATGAGTCACGAGATCCGCACGCCGATGAACGGTGTCATTGGCATGACCGGCTTTCTGCTCGACACGAAACTGACGGCGGAACAGCGCGACTATGTGGAAACCATTCGCACCAGCGGCGAATCGTTGCTCGCGATCATCAACGACATTCTCAACATCTCGAAAATTGAGTCTGGCAAACTGGAACTGGAGCAGCGTCCGTTTTCTTTGCGTGAATGCGTCGAGAGCGCGCTCGATCTACTGGCGCCCAAGGCCGCCGAGAAAAAAATTGATCTGGCCGGCGAACTCACCCCGCACATTCCGGATGGCGTTCTCGGAGATGAGACGCGCGTCCGTCAGGTGATTATCAATCTGCTCAGCAACGCCGTGAAGTTCACGCACACTGGCGAAGTCATTTTAACGGTGCGACGCGGCGAAGCGCCTGCCGCCGCCGGGGTCGACGCGCCCAAGCAGTTCATCCAGTTTTCCGTGCGCGACAGCGGCATTGGAATTTCGCCGGAGAAGCTCGCGCAATTATTTCAACCGTTTGTCCAAGCCAGCAGTTCCACCTGCCGGGAATACGGCGGCACAGGATTGGGCCTCGCCATCAGTAAAGGCCTGGTGGAAGCGATGGGCGGACGCCTGTGGGCGGAGAGCACGCCGAACGCGGGTTCAACATTTAATTTTACGCTGCCACTGCCAACCGTCGTCGCACCGTTCGTGGATGCAGCCACCGCCAAGCCTGGATCGTTGCGCGGGACAAGAGTCTTGCTTGTGCTGCCCAATCCCAAAATCGCAGCCATCGTGCAACGCACGCTCCAGACCATGGAAACGAGTTGTCAGATTGCCGACGATGCTTCGCCGTCGCAGATCAGCCAGTTTGATGTGGCCGTGGTGGATGCGCGTTTGAATCCCGAGGCCAGCTTGACCAAGGCCCTGCTGGCCGCCCAAACGCCTACCGTCGTGATCAGTGCGCTCGGCGACAAGCCGGTGAATCACTGGTCCAGTTCGCTTCGCCGTTGTTGCGCGGTGGTTGCACCGTTGAAACAGATGACTTTGAAAACAGCGCTGCTGAATTTACACGGAACGCCCTCCACAGACAGCCGGCCATCGTTGCCGCCTGCCGCGGCTGCTGCTGCATCGAACAAGGGCGATCTCGCCGCGCGGTTGCCGCTCAAGATGCTCGTGACCGACGACAACGTGATTAACCAGAAAGTAGCCGTGCGTCTGTTGCAGCAATTCGGTTACGCCGCGGACATCGCCTCGACGGGCGCCGAAGCGGTCGCCGCCGTGCAAAACGGTGATTACAACGTCGTCTTCATGGATGTGCAAATGCCCGGCATGGACGGGTTGGAGGCGACGCGCCGCATTCGTGAAATGGAACGCACGTCCTCGCGCCCGCCTGTGAAGATCATTGCGATGACGGCGAATGCCATGGTCGGCGACCGCGACAAATGTTTGGCCGCCGGCATGAACGATTATCTGCCCAAGCCGGTCCGTCCCGACGCGTTGAAAGCAGTCATCGAAAAACATGGGAAGGCAGAACCCGTTCGCCCGAGCGCGACGCACACGGAAGCTTCCGTTTCGTCCGTGGCAAACGCGCCCGCGCCTTCCGCTCCGCCGGAATCATTTGTCGTCGATCCGGCGATAATCGATCTCGATCGTCTCGTGGAATTCTCCGGCGGTTCGCGCACGAGCTTGATTGAGATCACGGACCTTTACCTGACCCAGACACGCGAGCAATTGGAACGCCTGCAAACCGCCGTCGAGCAGAAGGACGC
>DATHKK010000303.1:0-3805 GCA_035489355.1 Candidatus Limnocylindria bacterium | reverse complement strand
GGCACTGGCGGGCGCACGATGGAGTCGCTCATTGAAGCGGGGCTTGTGACCGGCGTCCTCGACATCACGACGACGGAGTGGGCGGATGAATTGGTCGGGGGAATTCTCGGCGCGGGACCGGCGCGATTGGAAGCCGCGGCCAAGCACGGCGTGCCCGCGATCGTCACGCCCGGCTGCCTCGACATGGTGAATTTCGGTCCGCCCGAAACAGTGCCCGCAAAGTTCGCGGGCCGGCGTTTTTATCAGCACAATCCGCAGGTGACGCTAATGCGAACCACGCCGGAGGAGTGCCAGCGCCTGGGCGAAATTCTCGCGGAGAAGGTGAATGGATCGAAAGCCCCTGTGACCGTGCTGATTCCGTTGCGCGGCATCAGCGTCATCAGCGCGGCTGGTCAAGCGTTCCATGACCCGGCAGCGGATGCAGCGTTGTTCGCCGTACTGAAGGCGAACCTTCGTCAGGACATTCCCGTGCGCGAACTGGACTGCAACATTAACGATGCCCCCTTCGCCCAAGCCTGCGTGGAGGAGTTGTTGAAGAATGTGATGAGCCGCAAACAGCAACGATCGGATTAAGCTCAGCCGTTTTCTTCAGGTGCAATTGGCCGCGTTGGGAAAAAATCTGCCACACCAATGGAAAGTTTTCCCTCAAATTTGCGTATGAATGCAGCCATTTCTTCGGCCAATCGCAAATTCTCCGCTTCGGAACGCGGTGACTTCCGGCAAACAATCTTGCGCGGCGCGAACTCACTGCCATCACCGAGAGCACTATCGCCATTCATGCGGCATTCTTACGGCAAAGAGCGGTGACGTTCCACCAAATGGTCGGATCACCAATCTGAAAGACATGGTTACAACCGGGTGGAGATTTCATGAGCCACCGCACTCGGGTATGTCGAGTGACGCCCTGTCCAGCCGCGAGGGTGCGGGTGAATCGCCCGACAATTCTTAGGTACACTGGCACCGACGGAAGTCTTGCTGATCGATCCATCAAACCAAAAGGCAGGTGTCTCTCCAACGGTCGCGATCCCCTTTGCTATAAGTTTGGCAGTAACAATGGTGGCACCCCATGCAATCCAAACCCAATTACTTCGCACAGATTCAACGTGCCCGCAGAGGCAGGATGCCGGAGCCTCGCCACCATCGCACACATAGCAGCAGTTGAGAATTTGGACATAGTCGTCCGGCGACACAGAAAAGCCGGGTGCCCCACTTATCTTCAAGGCGACGGCGGCACGTAGCATTTGCTCGACCGAATCGAGTGTCTTATCAGTCTTGATGATCCGCGTCCAGACACCGATAGGACCCTCAGCTCTTCCTGGGTTGCACATGATGATGGTGCCGACGCAGTTGCCCTTCTGTTGGTTCGGATTGCAACCACAGAAGTAAAACCGTGTGTCCTCGCGAATCAGGTGTGCGCCCGGCTTCGAAAACTGCGCGAAGTACGACCTAACGCTTAAGATCGCGCAGTTGCCCTCTTACTTCTTCTTTCCGAACTTCTTGGCCGCCGGCGCCTTCAGCTTCTTGAATTCACGCGTCAGGTTCGTGAGCGACGCTTCCACGCCCATGCGTTCCAGCGAACTCGCGCCGACGAAACCAACGGCATCGGTGCCTTGAATCACCTTGTTCGCGTCTTCCGGCGTGTTGATGGGGCCGCCGTGGCAGAGGAAGAAGATGTCCTTCCGCACACGGCTGGCGGCATCGATGATCTCCTGCGTGCGCTTGATCGTGAAATCCCAACTCACGAGCGCTTTCTTCACGCCGATGCTGCCGCCGACCGTCGTGCCAACGTGGGCAATGATGGCGTCGGCGCCGGCCTTCGCCATCTCGACGGCTTCTTCGGGCGATCCCACATAGACGATGGAGAATAAATCCATGCGCCGCGCCAGCGCGACCATTTCGAATTCCTTCTGCACGCTCATGCCAGTTTCTTCCAGCACGCCGCGGAAGTGGCCATCGACAATCGTGTGGGTGGGAAAATTGTTTACGCCGCTGAACCCCATCTCCTTCACCTTGCCCAGCCAATGCCACATACGGCGGCGCGGGTCGGTGGCGTGGACGCCGCAGATGACCGGACATTCCTCCACGACCGGCAGCACTTCGTATTCGCCAATCTCCATCGCGATGGCGTTGGCGTCGCCGTAAGCCATCAACCCGGCGGTCGAGCCGTGGCCCATCATGCGAAAGCGGCCAGAGTTGTAGATGATAATGAGGTCGGCGCCGCCTTTCTCGATGAACTTCGCGCTGATGCCAGTGCCTGCGCCGGCCGCGATGATGGCGTCGCCCTTCTTGATCGTGCTCATCAAGCGGTCACGAACTTCTTTGCGAGTGTAAGGGTTTCCTTTTCCAGTCCACGGATTCGGCATAGTTCAGCTTTGTTTGGTTTTCAAAAAATGTGCGCAGACTTTGCCCAAGCCGACCGGACGCTGGCAACCGCAGACTCAGCACACAAATCCACGAGTGCCTGTTCAAAACGCAACTCGATCAACAGGACAGACGAAGGGAACAAAGATGAGAACAGGAAATTCCAGGCAATTGCCAAACTCGGCGGAGTGCGCTCGTTGCAAATCAACTCAGGTAGCGAACCAAAAGGTTCGCCGGAATGTCGATTCGAGACGCACTTTCCTTCGTTTCTTTTGTTGCCTCCTGTTCTCACAGGCGGCGCCCCGGGGAACTTTTTAGTTCCTTTTTGACTCCGCGCACTTACCATCCGCGGCGCTTGATGACGCACGTTATCGCTCATCACGCCCCAAACTTATGCCACTGACACATACGACGGACTTGTTCGCCAAGGCGCTTAGGGGCAAATACGCCCTCGGCGCGTTCAACGTGAACAACATGGAACTGCTCCAAGCCATTATCGAAGCCTGCGAAGAAGAAAAGGCCCCGGTGATGCTCCAGATTTCCAAAGGCGCACGCCAATACGCCAACCCGGTTTATCTCAAGAAACTCATCGAAGCTGCGGTCAGCCTCTCGAACATTCCCATCGCGGTGCATCTCGATCACGGCGATTCCTTCGAGTTGTGCAAGGAGTGCATCGATGAAGGCTTCACCAGCGTGATGATTGATGCTTCGCACGAGACGTTCGAGAAGAACGTGGAGGTCTGCCGCAAGGTCGTCGATTACGCGCACAAGCATAACTGCGTGGTTGAAGGCGAATTGGGCATGCTCGTCGGCGCGCAGCACGACGACGGCGAAGAAGGCGGCGGCTATTCCAAAGGCGGCGCCTACACGCATCCGGACGAGGCGGTGCAGTTCGTCAAGCAATCCGGCGTGGACTCGCTGGCGGTGGCCATCGGCAATTCCCACGGCGCTTACAAATTCAAAGGCGAGCAGCACCTCGATCTCGAGCGGCTCAAGGCGATCAAGAAGGCGCTCATGGACGCCGGCCTGGGCGATTACCCGCTCGTGCTCCACGGCGCGTCGAGTGTGCCGAAGGAAATCGCGCAGGAGATCAACAAGTATGGCGGCGCGATGGGCGAAGAGACCGCGGGCGTGCCCGAGGCGGACATTGAAATCGCGCGCCGCGTGGGCTGCACCAAGGTGAACATCGACACTGATCTGCGCATGGCCATGACTGCGGCGATTCGCAAAGTGTTCGCGACTAACCCCAAGGAATTCGATCCGCGCAAGTATCTCGGGCCGGCGCGCACCGCGGTGAAGGAACTCGTGCGCCACAAAGTGCGTGATGTGCTTTGCTGCGCTGGCCACGCCTTCGACTAGCGTTAACAGTCCGTTCGAACCAACCCACGCGGTTCACAGCCGCGATGCCCGACATGCGATCATGGAACTCTCCTTACGTCGGCGG
>DATHKK010000302.1:0-3572 GCA_035489355.1 Candidatus Limnocylindria bacterium | reverse complement strand
AACCGGTGTGCCGTCGCGATATGGCTTCAGCGCGGCGTTCAGATGCTCATCCCGCAGCGGGTAGAGCTGTTCGACGCGCAGGAGAGCGACATCTTCGCGTTGCTGTTGTTCGCGAAACTTTTCCAGCTCGTAATAAATCTTCCCGCTGCACAACAGCACGCGCTTCACGTCGCTCCGCTGTGGATTGCTGTCGGGAATGATGCGCTGGAAAACGCCGTCCGCGAGATCGCTCAGCGGCGAAACGACGCGAGCGTGTCGTAGAAGACTCTTGGGCGTGAGCACCACGAGCGGCTTGCGCCAGTTGCGCAACACCTGGCGGCGCAGCACGTGAAACAACTGCGCGGGCGTCGTCGGATTCACTACCTGGATGTTGTCTTCCGCGGCCATGGCGAGGAAACGTTCGACGCGTGCGCTGGAATGTTCCGGGCCGCCGCCTTCGAAACCATGCGGCAGCAAAAGCACGAGTCCGCTCAACCGCTTCCACTTCGCCTCAGCGCTGGCGATGAATTGATCGACGATGACCTGCGCGGCGTTCCAGAAATCGCCGAACTGCGCTTCCCACATCACGAGCGCTTCCGGCGTGTCGAGACTGTAGCCGTAGTCAAAGCCGAGCACCCCATTTTCCGAGAGCGGACTGTTGAAGAGATGCACCGGCGCCTGATCGGGAGAAAGGTGCTGGAGCGGAATGTATTTCTCGCCCGTGTCCACGTTGTGCAACACCGCATGACGATGACTGAAAGTCCCGCGCTCGGAATCCTGCCCGCTTAGCCGCACCGGATGATTACCCACCGCGAGCGTTGCGAAGGCGAGCGCTTCCGCGGCGGACCAGTCGAGGGGCGCGTTACCGCTGGCCATTTCGCGGCGGCTATCCAGGAGCTTCTTAATCTTCAGGTGCGGTTTGAAATTCTCCGGCAGGCGCGTGAGCCCTTCGAGCAACTCTGACAATTTGTTGGCCGGAACTCCTGTCGGGACTTCGGGAACATTCTTCTCCGGGCCACCAATGTATCCCGACCAGATGCCCCGCAACTCTTCCACCGGCAAGCGTGCCGTTTCCTTCGCCGCGGCCAAACCGCGTTCGAGATGGTTTCGATGCGTGGCCGCGATTTCTTCCGCCTGTTCGCGCGTCACGCCGCCATGCTTGAGCAAATGATCCAGATAACCTTCGCGCACGGACTTTCGCTCGCTGATGGCCTGGTAAAGAATGGGCTGCGTGAAAGAAGGCTCATCCGCCTCGTTGTGGCCGTAACGGCGATAGCCATACATGTCGATAACCACGTCTCGCCGATACTGCGCGCGGAAATCGAGCGCCAGCCGCACGCACTGCGCGACTGCTTCGGGATCTTCGCCATTCACGTGAAAGATCGGCACCTGAAGCATTTTGAAAACGTCCGTCGCGTACATCGTCGAGCGTCCCTCTTCCGGGCCAGTGGTGAAACCGATCTGGTTGTTCACGACGATGTGCAACGAGCCACCGATTGAGTAGCCGCGAAGCTGGCTCATGTTCAATGTCTCCTGCACGACGCCTTCGCCAGCCACAGCCGCATCGCCATGAATCAGAATCGCCAGGCCGCGTTCGCCGAGCGCGTCGTTCACGCGTTCCTGCTTGGCGCGCACCCGGCCGATGGCCACGGCATCCACGAATTCGAGATGGCTCGGATTGAAGCAGAGCGACAAATGAATGGAGTTGCCCGAACTCGTCTCCCAATCATTGCTGAAGCCTTGGTGATACTTCACGTCGCCGCGCCCGGTGTAGTGCTCGTAATCGCTGTCCGCAAACTCGCGAAAGATTTGCCGCACGGGTTTGTGCAGGATGTTCGCGAGCACATTCAGCCGCCCGCGATGGGCCATGCCGAAAACGATTTCGCTCACGCCTTGTTCGCCGGCTTTTTCAATCGCGAGGTCGAGAAGGGGAATCAAACTCTCCGACCCTTCGAGGGAAAAACTCTTCGCACCAATAAACTTTTTCCGCACGAACTCTTCGAACACGGATGCGTAGGTCAACCGCGTGAGAATCCTTAGCTGCTCTTCGTGCGCGAGGGTCAGCCTGTTTTCCGTGCGCTCCATGCGCGCCTGCAACCAGCGCCGGATATGCACGTCGTCAATGTGAACGTACTCAACGCCAATCGAGCGGCAGTAGGTGTTGCGCAGACGCTGCACGATCTCGGCGAGCGTGAGGCCATCCCCAAACTGCATCGTCTGCGTCGAAAATTGCTTCTGCATGTCGGCTTCGGTGAAGCCGTAGTAGGAAGGGTCCAACTCGGGTGGGGCCGGACGTTTGCGTTCGAGCGGATCGAAGCGGGCGATCATGTGACCGCGCGTTCGGTAGGCGCGAATCAGTTGATCGACGCGATCCTGCAACCCGGCCATGCCGCGCACGCCATCGCGCGCGTGAAATAAACTGGGTGGGCGAAACGACGGGCCAAGCTTCACCTCCGCCGCGCCGTCGCCGTTGTCGAGTTGCGCAAAATAACTGCGCCACTCATCCATCACCGACGTCGGGTCGCGTTTGTAATCGCTATAAAGCCGCTCGACAAAAGAGAGGTTGCTGCTGTTGGGCAATGATACTGACGATTTCACTTCGTTAATCCCGAGACCATGAGTTCCCTCGAACCCATGGCGCAAACCTATACGGCTTGGGTTTGAAGTCAAAGAAACGAGCACACGGCCCGTTTAAACGTGCTGCCAGTTTGCAACTGGCAGAAACGCACGGAGAACAGGAGGTGTGAATCTTTTTGTCTGCGCGTTCGAAGGAAGGAGGCCCGACTACCGGTTGCAAACCGGCAGCACGTTACCCGGCGCTTTTTCTTTTACCGAGGCCGTTGCTCCCCGTGTAATTTGTCCCCATGCCGCGCGATGTGTGGCGACACGCTATCAAGAACGCTCCCGTGCCCGAACGGGCGCGCTCCGCCTGGGAATCGCTGCGTGAAACCAATGCCGCGGCGACCTTGACCGCCGCCGACTCCGAGCAAGCGCGCATTCTCTCTGCCTTGTGGAGCGGTTCCGAATGGGCCTCTGAGCTTTTACGCCAGCACCCCGAATGGTTCAATGCTCTCGCGCCCGCGGGCCTGGCGCACGCACGACGGCTTTCCGGGATTCACCGCGAAGTCGAGGCGTGGTTCACACCGTTGCTCGACGCGGCAAATTATTCGGAAGCACTCGCGAACCTGCGCGAGTTCAAACAGCGCGAGATGATCCGCATCGCGGCCCGCGACCTCGCGCGGCTCGGTGCGATGTCGGAGCTCGTTCGGGAGATCACCAACGTGGCGGATGTTTGCCTCGACGCCGTGCTGCGGCTGTGCTGGCGCCAGTTCACCGTGCGGTTCGGCCAGCCCTTCGAGCGGGATGCCAACGGGAAATGGCGTGAGACGAAATTCTGTGTGCTCGGCATGGGCAAACTCGGCGGGCAGGAACTGAACTACAGCTCCGACGTGGACCCGCTTTTCGTTTACTCGGATGAAGGCAGCGTGTTCAAGGAGCCGCCACGGAAAGGGAAATCGGTGAAGCCCGTCCTGACTAACCATCAGTTCTTCACCAAGGTGGCGGAGGCATTCGTTGCTGAGGTGGGCCGAATC
>DATHKK010000301.1:0-3211 GCA_035489355.1 Candidatus Limnocylindria bacterium | reverse complement strand
CGTGCCACTGCTCGATGGCTGGAAAGAAGAGTTTCCAACACTGCCGCTCTCCTGCATCGGTAAGATTACAGCCGAACCGGGACTGCGCTTGCGGGACAAGGATGGCGTCAGGCCGTTGAACGTTCATGGCTACACTCATTTCGAAAAGTCCTGAGGAGACTCTCACCATCGGCGAGCAATGGGGGCGCGAAGCGCAACGCGGATGGGTGATCGGTTTGAGTGGCGATCTCGGCGCCGGCAAAACTCAACTCGTCAAAGGCATCGCCCGCGGGCTTGGCTCGTCCGCGCGGGTCCACTCGCCGACGTTTGCATTGATCAATGAGTACGAGGGCGGCCGTCTGCCGTTGTTTCATTTGGACTTGTATAGGCTGAACCATCGCGAAGAAGTGTTTGGCGCTGGATTGGAAGACTACTTGATCGCGCCCGATGGAGTGGCCGTTGTGGAATGGATTGAACGATGGAATGGCGAGAGCAACAGCGCGGCCGGCGTTACTCGCTTTGTCCGAGTTGAGACTCTGAGCGAAACAGAACGGCGCATTACTTATGAAGATTCTGGCGCTTGAATTTTCGCCGCATGAAAGAAGCATCGCCGTGCTGGATGATTCCATCGTGCTTGGATTCGCCATTGATCTGACCTCGAAAGGAACACGCGCGTTCGAGCTGATCAACTGCGTCCTCACTAAGGCCCAAATGAAACCCGGCGACGTGGAATGTATTGCGGTGGGATTGGGTCCCGGAAGTTACGGAGGGATTCGTACCGCCATCTCGATTGCCCAAGGATGGCAACTTGCCCATGGTGTGAAACTGATTGGCATCAGCAGCGCCGACGTGATTGCACGCCGTCTCTTCAGTGCCGACGGGATGCAGTTGCTGCGGCGGCAAACGCCGTTTTGCGGAGTCGCGAATATCGTCTTCGACGCGCAGCGCAACGAATCTTACGCCATCCGATATCGGATTGGCCTTGAAGAGCAACCATCGCTGGGTCCGCCCGGAGTGTTGACGGCAGCGGAAGAAGCGCGAAGGCGCGAAGGCGGCGAGATTTTCGTCAAGGCGGACACTGGACCTTGGAGACTGGGTGAAGAACCGACTCTGCTGTCCGACGCCCGCATGGCTGGAATGATCGCCGTCTCACGAACGAACTTTGTTTCGGGCTGGGAACTGGAACCCATTTACCTGCGACTGGCTGAGTTCGTGAAAGCGCCGGCACCGAAGTTTCTGGCGACTTAACCGGAACGATGCGGGAACAAATGCGAACAAAGGAAACGAAGCCTGGAAAGAAACGAGTGTCCGGTTTTGTTCCCTTCGTTTGCTTCTGTGGCAGTCTGAATCATTCCCGTCTGGTTTAAAACGGCGCGCATTTAAGAACCGGCTGCATTGGCCGATGATTATGATGCGATGCGGTTTTTGATATTCTCCGTGTCGCAAGTGGAGCGGACCCGCTGCCTGTTGCAGCGGGTCTTCTCTTTCAGGAGCAACCGGCGCTTTCGGCTCATTCCTCAACTGCCTATCGCGTTCCGCAGCCCCTTCTGTTTCCCCTTAACTGACCAAAGCTGGGCCACGCCTCCCCACTGTCGGAGCATGGCTCCTACAACGACGTCTCCGATTTTACGTGCGCAGTCGGCATGATCCGCGACGTCGCGTGGGAGTTTTCTGACAACCTTGGACAGGAGAGACAGTGCTGTGCGGCAAGCGGACATCGACGCGTGCGGCCCGGACTCGAATGACCTTGCTCCATGCGTATTCTCGCGGTTTCGACGAATGTGCAGCGCTGGCACCCCCGTTGCTAAGACGGCATTGCGGTCTTGCACGGGCAATCAGTGAACAGCCGAAATAATGGATAAACCGCTCGTGCATCCTGTTCACGCCGCAGTCAGTCAGAAAGGTTAAAAACATATATGCAGATCAATACCTCACGCCGTAGCGCGTTCACGTTGGTGGAAATCATGATCGTGGTTGCGATCATTGGCTTGCTCGCCGCAATCACCATCCCCAACTTCATCAAGGCCCGCGAAGCTTCGCAGAAAAATGCGTGCATCGCGAACCTCAAGCAGATCGATGGCGCCAAGTCCACCTGGGCGTTGGAACTCAAGAAAACCAGCACATCTGTGCCTGTTGTCGCCGACATCTATGGTGTCACCGCGTACATTCGCACTGAACCCTTGTGCCCGGGCGGCGGCGTCTACTCGTTGCTGGCCGTGCAGACCCAACCGACTTGCACCCTTGCTGCTACGGCCGGTCATTCGCTCTAAGTTCAGTCCGCTATTCAAGAAAGCCCAGGGTTCGCCCTGGGCTTTTCTGTTTTATGGCGCATGACCGCGAAGCGAGGAGGCGCGCGCAGGTAGAAAACCGCTGAATAACTTGCCAAGGCCGATTCCATCGCAAAGATCACTTCGTGAAATGGATGATCCCAGGCTGTGCGCTCCTCCTGTTTCAAATACCGGCGTGCAACGCACAAGGGCCTGCCGAGTTTCCTTTAGTCCGTGCGCACGCGCACAACGACTATCTCCATTCTCGCCCGCTCGCTGACGCCCTAGCCCATCACTTCTGGAGCGTTGAAGCAGACGTGTGGCTGATCAACGGCGCGCTGCTCGTCGCTCACGATCTCGACAAGACATCAAGCGAACGCACGCTGCAAAAGCTTTACCTCGATCCTTTGCAAGCGTTTGTACGGACCAATTCAGCCGTGCGAGGTTCGCCGCCCATCACACTCCTCATTGACGTGAAATCAGAAGCGGAAGCCACTTATGCTGCTTTGCGCGTGGTGCTGAAAGCTTACGCCGACATCATGACTGGCTTCGAATCGGGCAGGATTCGCACAAACGCAGTGATGGCCATCATCTCGGGCAACCGGGCTGAGGCCACCATGCGAAGCGAATTCATCCGTTACGCCGCCCTGGACGGACGCTTGCCCGATCTCGACCGCAATCTCCCGGTAGCTCTCATGCCGCTGATCAGCGACAACTGGACGAAACATTTTCAGTGGCGCGGCATCGGCGAAATGCCATCAGCGGACAAAGTGAAACTGCTCGATTTGGTTCAACGCACTCACGCGCAAGGCCGGCGGCTTCGCTTATGGGCCGCGCCGGACAATCCGGGTGGATGGAAAGCACTGAACGACGCCAGCGTGGACTTGTTGAACACGGATCACCTGGAGGAGATGGAGATTTTTTTTCGCAAAAGGTGACGTATCAACTCCAAGGGACGCCGTTGC